>JAAYXQ010000273.1 GCA_012515825.1 Fibrobacter sp. | reverse complement strand
CTCCTGTCAATAGCAGCTATTGAGATTTATTGCGGCGCTAACTTAAGGGTAACTTAGCAACATGCAATGCCCCTTCACCTCAACGTATTGATATACGTCTCGGTTCGGGGCACACATGTTGCGTCGTTATCACTTGTTCAAAATCATCTAAAATCAATGCTTTTAAGTATCATTTTTGCAACTTCATACATCGATAATTTTTGCATTTTACTAATTTCTCTGATGTAATCATATGCTTTTTGCTCTGATATTTTTTCACGTTCAACAATTAACCCTTTTGCTTTTTCAATGATTTTTCTTTCTTCTATGGTCTTTTTTGCGCTTTCAACTTCTTTTCTTAATTCGTTGATTTCTTTGCTCCTAGCACGGGCTATCTTGATACAAGGGATTAATTCCTTTTCATTTATTGGCTTAACTAGATAACCAGCTACGCCGGTTACCATCGCTCTGTTTACAAGATCAACATCATTATATGCGGAGATCATAACAATAGTCTCAGCCAAGAAATTTTCAAAAATATAATGTGCCGCAGCTAAACCGTCCAGAACAGGCATTTTTACGTCTAAAAGCACAATATTAGGTTTAAAGGCATTACATGCTTCCATAGCTGCGAAACCATCTCCGACTCCTGCAACAACATTATATCCATTGCTTTTCAACAACTCTGTAAGATGTATTCTGATTATTGGTTCGTCGTCAGCAATAACTACCCGCAATTTATCGGAGTTTTCCATATTTGCCACCACATCTTTCAATCACTGCTTAGTTCGCATGTTTTAAATTCAAAAGAAATATTTGTTCCTTTTGAATCCGATTCTATTATAAACCTACCTTTTAATTTATCTTCTACAATACTTTGAATAAGTTGTAATCCTAAAGAATTAAATTTTTCTTCGTTTTTAAAATCAATTACTGAAAAGCCAACCCCATCATCATGGACCGTAATAGAGGAGTAAATAGCCCCTTTTTTTGCAGAAATAATAATTTGACCGTATTCACGATCAATAAATGCATGCTTATAAGAATTCTGAAGTAATTCATTTATTATCAAAGCTACAGAAGCAGCAATTTCTGTTTCGATTGTTATGTCAGTTGGATTTATTATTATTTGTACTTTTTTACTTGTGCCTTCAGTAAGATTCTTAAAATTTACAGCAACATTTTTCATAACCTCATACAAATTTATCATATATAAATCTGTTTCCTGGAGAACTTCATATGAAGCTGCAATGCTGAGTATGCGACTCATCGTGTCTTTTAAAATATTTGAAGCTTCTTTAGATGCATTTCTTCGTGCTTGTATGTCTAGTAGGCTATAAATCATGTGTAGGCTGTTCTTAATTCTATGGTGAGCCTCTCTAATTGAAGCTTTTTTTTGTTGTAAAATATTGTCGCATCTTTTATCTTGAGTAATATCATGAAGTATGATTACGTAGAAAAATTTATCTTGTATGATTCTATACTGTTTGCAAATATAAAATTTTCCACGAATGTAGAATTCTTGCTCATCATAAACCTGCCCAAGTTCGGGCGATACGTTTAGAGTTCCATGCAAAGAAATTTTCGTATACTCAGCGTTTAGAATATCATTGATGTAGCCATAATCCTCATAGACTTTAAGTGCAATGTTGTTTCTGTAACAAACTATCTTTCTTTCGTTCAAAATTATTAAAGCATCATTTATACATTCGCCAACCCAATGTATATTCGTCAAATAATGATATTTCTCTTCTAATGAAAAGTGTGGAAATGTTGCAGAAATAGTTTTTTTATTTTCTTTTGATAATTCTTTCTCATATATTAGGACTCCTATTGTTTTACCCTTGTTTTTTATTGGTTTGACATCCTGTAAAACAAGATTTTTAGAAGTAATAGCATGTGTTAGTGCTTTTACCTCTTCTGTTTCTACACCAAATCGCAAAGAACGGAAAACAGCAGGTTCGTCATCTTCTCTTATCGTGTAACCTATTGTACTGAATGCATAAAGAGAATTTTCCCTCCTAGCTTCTGCAACAACTATTGCTTCACTTTGGTTTTTACAAAGACAATCAATAAAGACATCAACATTCCTCTCGAGAGCAATTTTTTTCAATTCTAAAGCAACATTTGTTAGAAATGAAATGTCATGATCAGCAAGAGATGTATGTGTTTTACATAATTTTGTCAAAATTTCGGAAACCATTGATTCCATCATACATGCCCCTTTAGTTATTGTGAATATATCCTATTACTGTAGCTAGAACTAAAAAAAGTGTTTATGATCTAGAAAATTCATTTTAATTAATTACTTAAAGAATAAAAATAATAGAATTAATCACTGCTGTCCAAGATAGCTCAAATTTCAAAATGCCCTCCTGTAATAGCAAGGCTTTGTTAAT
>JAAYXQ010000272.1 GCA_012515825.1 Fibrobacter sp. | reverse complement strand
TAGATCTAATGTAGGAAAAACTACTTTTTCCCCAAAAAAAATCCGGAAGATTCCTTTCCCCCACCTCGTCTTATCTTCTGGAAATTCGAAATCACAACCAAAAATCATTAATAATCTTCTTCAAAAAAGGCGATGTTATGCTACAGTTATTTTCTCGTTTTAGACTCATTGTTTTACCGGTTTTATCTGCATTGATGTTATCCAACTGCTCCAACAGCGTTGCCCCGGAGGAAAAAGCCGAATTCAGTTCAATTATCCCTGAATTGAAAAAACAATGCTACCTAATAGGCATAAAAATCGACGAAAAAATGTACGGTATCGGAAGTGGTTTTGCCATCTCCAATAAACGTATTATGACCAACGCTCATGTAGTTAAAGGTCTGGTTGATATTGCAGAAAAGTATGGGACAGAAGGATACTCATTTGTTGCTGTCAGAGATGGAGGAAGAGTAGGTCATGAATACTCCTTTGAACTGGACAGCTTCGCTATTCATCCGGAGTATAACACGCAAAATAGCTATACCTATGATTTTGGGATCGTTACTATCAAATACGGAACTTTATCCGACATCTGTGAATTTGAAAAGGAAGAAAACCTTTACACTATCAAGGAAGGTGATGAAATTTACACCATCGGTTTTCCCGGAGAAACCGGTGATCAGAATACCATCCAGCCAATAGCAACATATAAAAACGGTTCTGTCTCAGCCTTGCGCCCTTTTGATCAGAATCTGACCGCATCGAATCAGTATACCAACGTCGTTATTCAACATAACCTCAATACCACCGGAGGTACTTCCGGTTCACCAATATTCAACAGAGATGGTAATGTAATCGCTATAAACTGTTCAGCGGAATTTGAGTTTATCAAAAATTCAGATGGATCCATAACCAGGATACCGGTTGGTGATATTGCCTATTCAATTCGAATCGATCAGCGTACTTCAATTAATAACTGTTTTCTAAAGGCATTCAGCTCAATCGAAAAGGTACAACAGTATGCAAATCTTACTATAAAAAATAATACGACAATAAATATCTGCTACCTTTATATCTCACAATCAAGTTCTGACACCTGGGGAAACGACATTCTTAACGGAAGTAGTATTCCTTCAGGAGGTTCATTCACCATAAAAAACATTCCTGCAGGAGAATATGATTTAAAAGTTTTAAATGCAAATCGTAACAGAAAAAGCGTGCTGATGAAAAAAGCTTTTGAAGGGGGATATGCTTATACATGGACAATCAATAGCCTGGAGGTAGTTGAGTAAGAAGGGATTTGTTGCCATCGTGAAGGAAAATAAACCACTATCTCTTATTAGAAAGGATGTCTCATGAAATGCATAATTAAAACAACCGTTTTTCTTCTAGCATTGTCACTCTGTATTTTCTCCCAAACCATCTCCATCTCAGGCAAAGTCCTGACAGAAGACGGTTCACCGTTAAAAAACTGCAGGGTTTCATTAAGAAAAGCAGATATCCGTACTACAACCAACGCTTCGGGAGAATACTACCTTCAGAAGAATGTAGTTGCAGTAAACAAATTCAGCTCTCCCCGGGCAGTTGCCTTCAATAATGTCCATT
>JAAYXQ010000271.1 GCA_012515825.1 Fibrobacter sp. | reverse complement strand
TTTCTTTGCCTGCTTGTAAAGGCTTTGAAATAGGTCTTGGTTTTAAGGCCTCTCAAATGCGTGGTAGTGAACATAACGATGAAATATATTGTGAAAATGGCATCTATAGAACCCGTACCAACAATGCTGGCGGCACTCTTGGTGGGATTACTAATGGCGAAGATATTTTTTGTCGTATGCCTTTTAAGCCTACAGCTACAATAGCAATAGAACAAAAGACGGCGGGCAGAGATGGAACTAACGGCATTTTAAAAGCAAAAGGTCGTCACGATCCTTGTGTAGGCCTAAGAGCTCCAGTGATAGTAGAAAGCATGGCCGCTCTCGTTCTCACTGATCTCATGCTACGTCAAAAAAGATTTGAATCTTAGTGCCTGCCAAAACGGCGGGTTTTGCGGAAAGGCTTGTCTCCACTACGTTCGCGGAATGGCTTTTCTCTTTTTGCAAAGCTCCCTTTAGACGAAGCTCTAGAAGAACGATCTCTTTCTTGTGGAGCATCTGCAGTCATTAAGCGGAATTTAGAAGGAAAACTTCTAATATGCATTCGTTCGAGAATGTGCAAAATGGGTTCAGGAATCCCTTGAGGTAATTCTACGGTACTGAATTTATCAAAAAGTTTAATACGTCCAATATCTGCAGAAGACATATCAGATTCACCAGCAATAGCACCTACGATATCGCGTGGAGAAACATGGTGCATGCGTCCAACACCAAGGTAATAACGTTCAAAACCTTCTTCTACGCCATCAAAACCGTCTTTTCTTTCTTTACGAATGCGCTTTTTCTCGTCTGGATTTAATCCAAAGGATTCTTCGGCTTCAAACTTCTTACGGCCCGATTTATTTTCCAAATTGCGAGGCGCTTTGAGCTCTTCCATTTCAGGGAATAATGGCTTACCTTCTTGAGCGAGTGACGTAAGAGCAGCAGCAATATTGATTAGAGGGACAGAGGATTCCTCGGCGTAATTTTCAATGAGGCGCTTAAAATCATCAAGATTTGTTTTTTCGATTGTTTCAGAAATTTTTTGCCTAAAAGCATTAATACGTCTCTCGCTAATTTGCGCTCCTGTGGGAGGATCCATTTGAGAGATTGGTTGACGCGTTGCCTTTTCAATCATTTTGAGAAGGTGACGTTCTCTTGGAGTAATGAAGAGAATAGCGTTTCCTGTGCGACCAGCGCGACCTGTGCGTCCAATTCGGTGCACATAGGATTCTGTATCGTATGGAATATCATAATTAATCACATGAGTAATGCGATCTACATCTAAACCACGAGCCGCCACGTCTGTCGCGACAACGACATCAATTTTACCTGTTTTAAGGCGATTGATTGTTCTTTCTCGGAGTGCTTGAGCTAAGTCGCCACTTAAAGGAGAGGCGTTAAAGCCACGAGCTTCTAACCTTTCAGAAAGTTCAGCGGTGGCTTGCTTGGTACGAACAAATATCAACATGCCATCAAAAGTTTCACCTTCAAGAACTCGAGTCAATGCTTCGAGTTTGTTTTCAGGACGAACGATTAAATAATGTTGAGAAATGTTTTCTACAGTAGTGGTTTTATTTTCAATACAAGCTTCTTCGTATTTACCTAAATAACGGTCAATAATTTTTTTGACAGAAGTAGGCATAGTGGCACTAAATAAAGCACGTTGTGCTGTTTCTGGGATTGCTTTAAGGATAGATTCTACTTCTTCCATAAAGCCCATATCGAGCATTTCATCGGCTTCATCTAAAACAATCGCTTGGATTTTAGAAAGATCAATAGAACCGCGTTTCATGTGATCAATCAATCGGCCTGGAGTCGCTACGACAATAGAGGCCTCACGACGAAGGGCTCTTAATTGAATCGAAATATCTTGGCCACCATACACCGCTAAAACATGCACTTTTGGCATTTTAATTGCATACGATTGAATCGCTTCTGCCACTTGAATAGCGAGCTCTCGAGTGGGGGTTAAAACGAGCATTGCAGGAGAACCGTTTGCTGAAAACTTTAATCTTGATAAAAGAGGTAAAGTAAAGGCAGCTGTTTTTCCAGTACCAGTTTGAGCGGTACCAAGCAGGTTTCCACCTTCTAGTAAAACGGGGATAGCTTTTGCTTGGATTGGAGATGGTGTTTCATAACCAGCATGAATCACAGCATCGAGAACAGATTTAGATAAGCCTAAATCGCTAAATAACACTTCTGACATAATGACCTTCGGGATCTTCTGAACTCACACATACATAACCAAAGTGAAGTCTTGGTTCCGATCCGATTGCCAGGCAAAAGAGTTGCTTTGAGATCCCCAAATAAA
>JAAYXQ010000270.1 GCA_012515825.1 Fibrobacter sp. | reverse complement strand
TAAAGTGATTATGTTTTAGAACGACTTTGTACCACAAGGGTATCATTCTCACATAAAAAGTAAACTTTTAAGTGTTCATGTTTGTGGCACACAACGGAGTGAGAAAACAAAACACTTTACGTCAACATTGGCTATATAGAATTCACTTAGTGAAAAAACCATTGCCGCCAATAACAGCTATTTTTAATGAAAAAGCCATTCGTCCCTGTTTTAGAGAGAAAGATTTCTTAGATGAGAATCACGCCTGGAAAGATTAAAATGATTTTTCTTTGAAAAAAAACTTGCTAATATTAAGAATGTATGAAAGTAATATTTATGGGGACGCCCGAATTTGCGTCGCATTTTTTGTCTTATTTAGTTCAATCGAATCACGAGGTGCTCGCTGTAGTGACACAGCCAGATCGTCCTGCGGGTAGAGGAAAATCCTTAACTCCTCCTCCCGTGAAAATCCTTGCTGAAAAACTTGGGTTACCAGTAATCCAACCAGAAAACTTAAAAGATCCAGAATTTGAATCGACGCTTTTAAAATACAATGCCGATATCTTTATTGTTGTTGCGTTTTCCATTTTACCGAGAAATATTTTAGGCGCGTCTCGCTTTGGAGCCTTAAATATCCATGGTAGTCTTTTGCCCGCATACCGCGGGGCTGCTCCAGTGCAATGGGCTATCGCTAATGGTGAACCTAAAACGGGAGTGACTATTTTCTTATTAGATGAAAAAATGGATCATGGTCCTATTTTAGAACAACGAGAAGTAAAAATTGAAGACGATGATACTGCAGAAACTATTTTGAATAAAATGGTGTTGCCTGCATGTGAAGGTTTAGAAGATGCATTGAAAAAAATAGAAGCTCATTCTTCTGAATTCATGATGCAAAACCATGACTTAGCGACTGCCGCACCAAAACTTAAAAAAGAAGATGGGCTTTTAGATTTTAAAAAGAGTGCTTTAGAATTACATAATCGCATACGTGCTTTTAGCCCTTGGCCTGGAGGCTATAGCAGCCTACAAGGGAAAAAAATCTATTTCCGAAAAACAAAAGTCCTTCAAGAAAATTTTGGGTTAGCGGAAGGATCTGTTCTTATTGAAAAGGATCGCTTTATAGTAGGCACTAGTGCAGGTGCTTTAGAAATCTTAGAAATACAGGCAGAAGGTAAAAAAGCAATGCCTGTATCTGATTATGTTAGAGGACTTCATCAAAAAGAAGGGCTTGTATTTTGCAGTTAGATGAAAGACAAATTGCCTATAAGGCTTTATTTCAATGGTTCAAAAAAGGCACTTTTTTACAAGGCTCCTCTCTTCCTCCGTTTGCATTAAAAATAGTTTTAGGAGTCTGCCGTCATCATTTACATTTAGAATACATTATTAAAAAAAATGTATCGAAAATGCCTGAGATGCCTGTTCAGATTATTTTAGAAATGGGACTTTACCAGCTCTTTTTTATGGACGGAATTCCTGATCATGCTGCTGTTTTTACAAGTGCAGCTCTTGCTCGTTGGAATCGTCAGAGTGAAGGTTCTGTAGCCTTAATTAATGGTGTATTACGTCAAGTCAAAAGAAACGGGCTCCCTGAATTACCTCCTCAGAAAATAAAGAGAATTAGTATTGAATACTCTGTTCCAGAATGGATTGTACGACGTTGGTTTGATTCCTATGGTGCAATGCAAGCTGAAGAAATGGCTAAAGAAACCATTCAAGAACCCGTGCAGTGGATTCGTGTCAACACTAATAAAATTACACTTAAGAAAATACGTGAAGATTTTGATCTTCATGGAGATGAGTACGCGGAACGCTATTTAGAAGTAGACTCTAATATTCCAATGAAAAAATTATTAGAGTCTAGGGAGTTTAATGAAGGTTTATTTTCCTTTCAAAACCCAGCAGCCTATGATGTTGTTTCTTTATTAAAAGTATCTTCAGGAATGAAAGTCTGGGATGCCTGTGCTGCCCCTGGTGGAAAAACCTCATTAATCCTAGAAATGAATCCATCCATCTCTCTTGTGGCTTCTGATATTTCTGAAGAACGCGTTTCAAAAATGAGTGATCTTGTGGAAAGACAAAAATTGGATTCTGTTCACTTTAATGTCATGGATGCAGCGAACACCACCTATAATCAAGAATTTGATCGCATTCTATTAGATGTTCCTTGTTCTAATTTTGGTGTTCTTTCTCGCCGTCCAGAAGTGGTTTACCGAACCACTTTAGAATCGTTGGAAGCCTTGTCTAATATGCAATTTGAAATATTACAAGGGGCTTCTAAAGCACTAAAAAAGAATGGCCTTTTAGTCTATGCTACTTGCAGTCAAGAACGAGTCGAAACTACAGGCGTCCTAAAACGCTTTTTGGCTGCAAATCCTGATTTTGCATTGGAAGGAAAGTCTATTTGTACTGGAGGAATCAAAGGTATGGACCATTTCTTTGCTCAAGCACTAGTGAGGCAATAATGAAAAATCAGTATTTCTTTGCATTGATTTTATTTGCATTTGCATACGGATTTTCTGCTGAAGTAGAAACCAAAGATTATATGTTTTCTGAAGGGTATCTCGCTTTAGAAGGTGGAGAAGCTTATCCATGGGGAATAATAGAAGACGCTGTTCAACCCTCTTTATACGGCCAAGGAGAATTTTACTATCGCTATTGGGAGAATACTTATGGTTTAGTGCAATTTGGATATGCGTATTTTAGAACGCAAGATTATTTTAAGCGTTTTCTTGGTGTTCATCAATTCCATGGGCGAGTTGGTTTAGATCATCAATTTTCTTGGATGCGTCCTATTTTATTAGGAGTCGGTTTTAGTTGTATTTGGGCTCGTTCTGATGGAGGCGATCCAGAAGACAAAGGGCCTGGCGTGATGTTGACTGATAATGAGTCTGAATTTGGTTCTTTTATTAAAGCTAAGTTACCTATATTGAAATACGAAAAATATGCAGTAGGTCTTAATATCTATTGGGAACATATTTGGACTTTACCTGAAAAATCGAATATGCTTTGGATAGGTTTATTTGTGCAAAGGCGGATGTGGTAATGAGAATTTTTCTTCTTTCTTTAGTACTTAGCATTTCTCTGATTCATGCTGCAATTCCTGTGGAAACGGAGGGCATGGAACCCGCTATTAGTTCAGATGGAACATATTTAACGGCTTCTCCAACCTATTTTTTCGATCGCCCTTCTCTGATGGCAGGGATTCATTCGCAAAGCGAACTTTGGTCTCCAGATTTTTTAACCAAAAGATTACTTGTTGATCGCTATTCTGTACTTCCTTCTTGGCAAATTCAAGAACCCTCCATTTGGATGCAAGTCGGTAATGAAGTGGGTGATATGATTTATCACGATATTCTCACGTCTAGTGAGGATCGTCCTGTAAATAGAACGCCAATGCTTGAAGCTGGATTTCGAAGCAATTCTTTTCATGGCTTTTGGGCCACAGGTAGATTTTTTCAAGTAGATCATTTTTCTTCAAATACCCTAAGAATTAATCGTAAAACTGCTGGAACTATGGAATATTCATTGTTTGGCGCTAACTTGCCTGGTTTTAGCACAGGTTATGCGGGCTTAGGTTACACTAAAGATCAAACAGAAATATCCATTCTTGCAGGTAAGGAATATTTATGGCTTTTTGGAGAAAGTGGTCGTTGGATTTCTGCGCTCCTTTCACCAAGAATTCAGTCTCAGTTTCATTATAAGAAGTTAGATCTTTCGTTAGTTTACGAAGACGTCCTTTATATTAATAAAGAAAAAGGGGAAGAAGGAACACGAAAAGAATGGAGTGGTTCGCTGTATTTTCCTTACACGGATTGTTGTAATTCAAATAAATTTAAAACAGGTGCAGGCCTTGCTTTTCGATTTGTAAACGATGAAGGGGACACCTATTTTGGCTTAGAAAATGATAGGGCTTTTTGGGCCTTTCTACAAGCAAAGTATGAGCCGATTAAAGATTTTACAGTGAGTGGCCATGCAGGGATGAATGAAAAAGACTGGCTTATTCAAGATAGCATTCAATATTCACTCAAAAAAGGAACGCAAACACATTTTCTTTTTGGTGTTCAAAATATACTTGCAACGCGCTTAAATCCAATGGGTGAATCCTATGAGTATTTTGATCAAGACACCATTTCTTTATCGACAGATGGATTATTACAATTATACCAAGTGAAGATTGAATTTAACCAAGAGTGGAAAGATTTACAATTAGGGATACGTTCCTCTGGTTTTATAGAAAAGGGCGCAGAGACATTTGATACCACAGGTTTTGCAGAAAAGAAATCAGACGATTGGTTCCGTTATGGAGATGTTTCAAGAATTAACTCTTGGATTCGCGGCTGGGCAGGAGAAATAGAGTTTTCTTATAAATATAATGACCTTTTTAAGGCAAGTGCTCTTGTAGGGATGGAACATCTTTGGGGTGATGAAGAACGCTTTGAGGTAGAACCTTCCGAACACTGGCTTGAATTCAATGCCGATTGGACTATTAATAAAACATTATTGGTTTCTCATTCCTTACATTATCGAAGTGATGCACAGTGGAACCTTCGCCACCCAGAACCTTTTGAAGTTCCTGGCGATTGGTTTTGGAATGCGAGCTTTTCACAATTATTCCCAAAATATGGGTTAACGCTCTCGGGAACATTGTTACATGTTTTATCAGATACCACGTTAGAAGTACCTAATGGGAATGAAAATAGAACTCGATTTTTTTGTGCGATCAAAAAAATGTTTTAGAGTGAAGCCACTTTTAGAGCTTTTAAGCTAAAAGAATTGGCGGTCTCTTTCAAAAGATTTTTTTTAGAAATCCAATTTGGGTTTTTAGAAGAAATCTTTTGAGTCGTTAAAACATGCAAAACGTTACAATCGATTTTATATCGCGTAATAGAATGCTTGAACCTTCCACAAAAATGAAATTCTTTCACAAGGTTAAAAGAAATCCATTCTTCTGCTTTTGCAGGGAAATTTTTAGACTCTGAATATGGAAATTCAAAATGGGGGAGTGTCTTTTGTTTTTTTAGAAAATGAGATTGATCGTTATCGGTAAAAAAGATTTTTCCGTTTTCGCTTTCAATGACTAAGACAAGCCCTATCCATTCTTCAAAAGATTTCTTTTTTTTGGGCGGAAACAAAGAGATTTGTTTTGATATGAATGCTTTACAATTTGCCTTTAATGGGCAAACATTACAAGTGGGATTCTTTACTTTACAACAATTACGACCGAGTTCCATTAACGCTTCGTTAATAAGAAACGCTTTTTTAGAAGAGCTCCATTCTCGAGCTATATTCCAATAAAAATCGGAAGATGATTTTTGATCTGGTAAAAAAGGAATCTTTTCTAATCTCGAAAAAATACGAATTAAGTTCCCGTCAAGAATGGCTTCTTTTTCATGCCTAGCAAGGCTTAAAATGGCTCCAGCGGTATATTTTCCAATCCCAGGAAGAGCTTCTAATTCTTTTCTTGAGGCAGGTAAAAAACCATTGTAATCACGAACTAGAATTTGAGCAGTCCTTAAAATATTTTTTGCTCTAGAATAATATCCAAGCCCTTGCCAATGGGATAAAACGTCCTTTTCAGAGGCTTTTGCTAAATCGCTAATTTTAGGAAATCTTAAGATCCAACGAGAAAAGTGCTCGCAAACAGCGGCCACTTGAGTTTGCTGTAACATGATTTCGCTAATCCAAACAAAATAATCATTTCGAAAAGCGTAAGGATCTTCAGGGCGCCAAGGGAGTGCCTTTCTGTTTTTTAGAAACCAAGAAATAAGTTGGTTTTTTGAAGACATTATTTTTTATAGCTCTTATCGTAAAGAGTCTTAAAAAATGCCCATTGGCTTTTAGCCGTATTTTCTAAAGAGAAGAAACGGCTGCGTTCAAAAGCACAGCGTCTCATCGACTCATATTTTTCTGGTTGTTTTAGTTTAATATCAATACATTCTTTTAACTTTTCAAGCCAGATAGTTTCTTTACCAAAAGGAAGAATAAAGCCACAGCCCTGGTCTTTAATAATATCTTGGGGCCCGCCTTTATCAGTCACAATCGCTGGCGTGCCTGAAGCTAGAGCTTCTACCACCACGTTACCAAACGTATCTGTACCGCTTGGGAAGATAAAGAAGTCGGCATCTGCATAAAGACTTGCTAACGTTTCCCCACCTTGTTCACCAGCAAAAAGAACTTCTGGACAATCTGAAAAACTGGATTTGAGTGTATCTAAATACCAGCCGTTTCCAACAAACATGAGTTCTGCAGAATCTGTTTCTTGGTGCAATAAGTGCCAAAGTTTTTCTAAAAATGGTAAGTCCTTTTCTTTAGAAATTCTACCTACAAAAAGAAAGCGTACAGGACGGCCTCCTCCAAATTTTTCCCATACTCCTAAGCCACGCATCAAAGGACTAAATTGGTTCAGAGGGATCCCTCGAGGAAGTATTTGAATCGCTTTTGAAGGCACCCAAATATCTTTTTTTAGAATACGACTATATTCTTGACAAGGAGATATCACAGGGCGAGTCATGTTATAAAAAATGCGCATTAAAAATAGAACTAGTACATGCATCCACTTTGCTTTGACTAAAGTGCAAGTATAGGTAGGTACATCTGTTCTATAATGACTAATCACTTTGATTCCCATTATTTTAGCGCCAATAGCTACAGCCCAAGAGCCAGGGCTTGGAGTTTCAAGCTCAATTAAATCGGCTGGATACCGCTTAAATAAACGAAAAACGGGTTTGAAATTAGGAAGAGCTAGTTCACTATTAGCATAGCCGAGTTGATCCATAGAGTATAGGCGTGGAGTAAGCACTACATAGTGATTTTCAATCACTCCATTAGTTCTAGTATTAAAAGCACAGCCAGCTAAATTAGCTTGATAGCCATTACTTTTCATATAACTAACAACATGTCTTAAATTATTGGCAATCCCATTGACCTCATCTAAATTATCGGAAAAGTAGAGAACTCGCATTTCATTGGAGGATCGGTTTTTGCGTCTTTTTTTTAGATACCATCGCATTGAAAGCAGATAAGGTAAGTTTTTTAGAATAACACCTGTCAATAAAACAGGGAATACAAGAGACTTTACGTTACTTGCTTTAGAATGAGGTAGTGAAAAATAACGTTTAAAAACACTAGTAACTTCGCGCCCAAAAATAGGTGCTCTTGAGTCAGTGAGATGAGTTAAATCATTTTTGTTCTTTGTTGTATTGGATGCAGTCAAAATACTTCGCTCCTTTTCCACCAAAAATATCTAAAGCACTGCCAATGGTAAGATCCACTCTTCCATTAGATAAGGAATCGCATAAATGTAAGTCACTAATATTACGTGCCCCACCAGCATAGGTTACAGGAATAGGGGAGTTCTCTCCTAAGAAAGAAATCAGTTCTTCATCCATTCCTTGTTGTTTCCCTTCGACATCAGCAGCATGAACTAAAAATTCGTTACAATAAAGGGAAAGCTCATTAAGTGTTTCACGAGTGATTTCTGTAGAAGTGATGGTTTGCCAGCGATTCGTGGCCACATTCCATTTTCCATAGTTTCTTTTGCAACTTAAATCAATGACTAAACGATGGATGCCAACAAGGTGAGATAATTCGGCGATTCGATTCCAACTGAGTTCATTGTTTTGAAAAATCCAGCTAGTCACAATCACATGAGAAGCTCCAGCATCTAAATACTCAAGAGCATTAGAAGTGGATATTCCTCCACCAATTTGCAAGCCACCAGGGTAGGCTGCTAAAGCTTCTTTGGCTGCTTTTTCATTGCCTTGCCCAAGCATAATCACATGACCACCTTTTAGGTTGTCTTTTTTATAAAGAGAGGCAAACCATGCTGGAGACTGGTCTGATTCAAAATTCGTTTCTAAACCCTTCCCAGAATCGGCAAGAGAAGAGCCAACGATTTGCTTTACTTTTCCATCATGGATATCAATACAAGGCCTGAATTTGGTCATAAAAAATCCTTATAAACCAGTAATACTCCAATCAATGGCATTCTTATTTTGATAAGAACGCCCTCGATAAAACCAAACTTCGCCTCCCATCAATAATTTAGCAGCTTTTTTAGCGAACCAGCCATCAAAATTGTTAAGAATTGAAAATTTTTGTTGTATTTTCGATGTATTTAGAATTAAATCAGGGGCAGAAGATGCCCATGTTATTTTTAACTCGTTTTTGGGGAAAGTTTTCCCTGAGTAATTTTTATCCTTCTCTAAAATTTGTTTCGGAATAAGAATCTCAGGCTTTCCGTTTTGAATATAAACACCATAGCCAAGAGTAGTACCTTCTTTAGAAATACTTAAACGACCTGCAAACATTTCGTTAGAATAAGGCATACTGAAAGATAGAGAACGATTCACGAAATCAATAGTAGAAACGGATTGATAAACATGATCCATATAACCATAGCCAGATACAGCAATAGTATCTTCATTAAAACCAATTCGGCCACTTACTTTACCATAAGGAATGTGAATGAATTGGGCAAATTGTGCACTACCGATTTTCCAGATGCCTTTACCAGGAACAATACCTGGAATCGCAGAAGTAAAAGTAATATCGACAAAGAAACGGCCACCTTTATCTGCAGAAAAAAATACACGATGCCCTTTGCCTGGTAGATTTTCCATAAAGTATTCTTCTTTAATAGTAATGCGATTTTTTTCTTTTTGTTCAATAAAACGTTCTGGGGGGTATTGACGCCCTACGCTAGGATTTTTCCATTTTGGATTCCAAAAGGAAAGATCGCAGCCGATTTTTCTTCCTTGAGAAGGAATAGGTAAAGAAGCAAAATTAATGTAAGCTTTAGTCCCATTACTAAAAAAAAGAGAATAAGACCAAGTTTCATTAAAGTCTTTTGATGTTTCAGGATGTTTATAAAAATCTCTCGTTTGGATCGATTGAGAGTCAAGGGAAGGCGAAATAATATTAGAGGCCCAGTTTAAAACAGGAAATGATAACCCCAAAATAAGCCAAAAAGAATAAAAAAACTTCATAATAATAAGATAGAATAAAATAAGAAAGGATAATTCAAAATTAATGAAACCTCAAAAAACGTGTTTAGTTTGTTTTACAGTAGGTTTTTAATCAAAAAATGCAAGAAAACGTATAAAATAGAGTTTTTTTTACAGAAAAAATAATTTTTAGTAAAAAAGCTGTTGAAAATGTTATAAATTTATTACTCGGAATGGAATTTTTTTTTAAGGAGATCTCTATGAATCTTAAATTATTAGTTGGTATTGGTATGCTTGCAGCAACCAGTATTTGGGCTCAGGGTACTTTTGATGGGGACATGAGTAGTCCCTCTGAAGAAAGCAGTTCTTTTGATGCGCCTGCACCAGACCCAGTGCCTGCACCTATTTATCAACCTGCTCAAGAAGAATCCTCTCCAGCAAGCTCTTCTTCAGAAGTTGCTGGTGGCGATGAATCACTAAATGATTTTAATAAATTACATGGTAATGCATATAACACCGTTGGAAACGAAGGTGCTTTTGCAACTGTTGGAACAAACATGAGAGCTCCACATACCATGAAAGGACAAAATTTAGTTTATTTTGAACCTTCTTTAGATTATGGATTGGTTTCTTTTACTAAAGGGAGTACTTTCTTTTTAGCTTTAGATAATTCTGGTAAAGTTGGCTTAATGACTCTTGGTATGGCCATGAGTGGTATGGGTTTCAGTCTTGATTTAGGTCTTGGCAAAACATTTATTTCTTCTGAAACAGCTGGCGTAGAATCCTCTGGTTCAACGATTGCTTTCGGTGACGACATTGGTTTTCGCTTTTCTATGCCACTTGGAGGATTGTCCTTCGCAGCTCATTTAGAATGGCTAACAATTGTAGACCAAGTTTCTGCAGAAACAGAAACTCCAGCAGCAGAAACGAATGCCAATTACTGGGATTTATTGTTAGAAGCAGAAATCAGCAATGCTCCATCTGCAAAGGATTTTTTCTGGACAGGTGGTGCTAACATTTTACGTCGTAACCTCACTGAAGAAAATATCGGAGCAACGACTGTAAACACTACTGATCCAAACTCTCATATTGAAATAGCTCCGTATATTAATGTGGCTATGAAAGTATTAGGAAACGATCGTGCACGCGTATTAGTTGGTTCAAATAATACTCTTGGTTTCCAAATGTTTGATAAAATCGACAATGTAACAGATGGAGCTGTTGAGTTTGGTCTTTTCTTAGCTCCAAATATTTTTGCAGAAATTGCATTAACAAAAAACTGGATGTTCTTTGGTGGTGCTTCTCATAACTTGAACTTGTTTACTTATTCGTCCGAATCTATCGGTAATACTTCTTCTTCAGTTCTACAAATGCTTACAGAACAAACCATTGTTCAAATTGGATCTCGCTTCCAATGGAAGAGTATTGCTCTTGAAGCAAGCTTAGCTGACGCATTCCTTGAGAATCCGTTTGGCTCATTTAACGGTGGTACTTTAGCATTTAATCTTGGTGCATTTATTTACTTTTAATATAAGAGGGTATAACAATGAATAAAAAATTATGGATACTTACAATTTCTGCCTTCTTTAGCTTAATCGCTTTAGCTGGCTGTTCTGGTGATGCTGCTGCATCTATATACAGCGGTAATGATTCTTATGTCAACACAGACTTTATTGAAGGTGAATAAGAATTAGTTTTTTAATAAAAAAGCTCCAGTTTTGACTGGAGCTTTTTTTGTTTTTAGGAATAAAGATAACCTTGGTGCTGATACTCGTAAAAAATGCTTTATCATTGGTTAAAGCCGTCCTTTATGGATTCAGCTAATTGGGTGTAACGTTTTATAGAACGATTATTTCTTACGGCTGTGTGAAAGGCGCCTGGGGCAGAGAGTATCCATACATGGCCTTTTGCTCTTGTGATTGCTGTGTAGATTAAGTTTCTTTGTAGCATCATATAATGAGACTGATCTAGTATGATGATTACTGCTGGGTATTCGCTTCCTTGACTTTTATGAATGGTGCAAGCATAGGCGAGATTCATTTGGTCTAGTTCTAAGGTTTCAAAGCGCATTATTTTGCCTTCGAAGTCGATGCTTAAAGATTGCGAATCTTTATTCACTTGTTTTATAAAGCCAATATCTCCGTTAAAAACATTTTTGTCGTAATTGTTTTTTAGCTGCATGACACGATCGCCATTTTTCCAATCGACACCAAGTATAGAAAGTCCAGTAGGTTTTGGATTTAATATTTTTTGTAAGAAACGATTGAGTTCAAATATGCCAAGAGGCCCTTTCCGCATGGGAGAAAGAACTTGAAGGTTTTGAAGCGGATCTATACTGAGTTTTCCTGGAAGGTCTTCAGTTATTATTTTCTTTAAGAGTTCTTTTCCTTCTTCAGGTGTATCAAATAAGTGAAAATGAAAATGGGTCCCGTCTATAGGATTTGGCATATAGCCTTGATTGATGCGGCTTGCTTTTTCTGCAATATCGCTGCCGCCTGATTGCCTAAAGACGTGTGTTAAGAATATGGCAGGGATATCTGGGCAAGAGAGTAGTTCGCGAAGAATATTACCAGGGCCAACGCTTGGTAGCTGATCTTTATCTCCAATGAATAAAACGCGTGCTTTGGTAGGAACAGCTTTAATCAAAGCGGCCGCAAGCAAAGTATCCACCATGCTAAATTCATCAATGATAATGAAACTTGCATCTAAAGGATAATCTTCGTTGCGGTGAAATTTTCCCGTAGCTGGATCGATTTCCAAAAGTCGATGTATTGTTTGAGCTTCTCGTCCGCAAAGCTCGTACATTCTTCTCGCGGCTCTGCCTGTGGGGGCTGCAAGGATGGTTTTTTCTTTTTGAAGAGAGGCTAAATGGATGATGCCTCGAAGCATGGTTGTTTTTCCAGTTCCTGGGCCTCCTGTGATGATACATAGAGGACTATTTAATGCACTGCAAATGCCGTCAAATTGAATAGGATCATAGCATAAATTATGCTCTCTTTCGAATTCTTTTAATGCTTGAATAAAAGAGTCTTCAGGAGGTTTTCTTTTTGAAGATAATCTTTCTCTGACAAACGAGGCGATGCCTTGTTCTGCTTTATATAAAAATGGAAGCCAGATCCCTTCGTTATGGTTTTCAAGAGTTTTTTCTTGGAGTAATTCGTCAAGAGAAAAGAATAATCTTTCGCAAAAATCAGAATCGGTGGGGTCTGCCCGTAAAATTTGGAGGGCCTTTTCTAAAAGCGTAGTTCGGGGTAAAAAAGTGTGCCCTTCATTCATGGCCGCTTCCATTAAGGTGAAAATAAGGCCAGCACGAAGTCGCATATAATGGTCTTTAGCGACACCTACTTTTTGTGCGATTTCATCTGCTTTGACAAAGCCTATACCCCATACTTCTTCACATAAAAGATAAGGGTTTTCTGTAATGGTTTCTATGGTTGAGGCCCCGTAATGGAGCCAAATTTTTTTTGCGATACTCCCTGTAATTTGATGCGAGTACAAAAATAAGAGGGTCTCACGACTATCCTTCATTTGATTCCAAACGGTTAAAAACTTATCTAGCCGTTTGCGTGTAAAGCCTTTTATTGCTCCTATAAGCTTTTCAGGGGTATTGTCTAAGATTTGAAATAGGTCGTCCTTAAACTCTTGGACAAGTCGTTCAGCTGTTTTTGGCCCTATTCCAGGGAATAAACCGCTTGATAGGTATGCAATAAAGCCTTCTCTGCCCGAAGGTAAAACGAGTTCGCTTTTTTCACATTGGAATTGGTTGCCGTATTTAGGATGAAATCCCCATTTCCCTTCCATACGAATAGTTTCTCCGACATGGAGTTCAGGGAAATAACCAGTGACCGTGGTTGGTTTGGTTTCTCCATCTACTAAGACACGTAAAACAGAGAATCCATTTTCCGTATTCTGATAAGTGATTTTTTTGAGAAAACCTTCTAGCTGCATCAGAACAAGTATACAAAAACAAAAGAGAATATTTTTAAATATTCTCTTTTATTCAGGATCACTAAGAATGCTAACGGAAATTAGCGAATTTTCTTTTTGTGACGGTCACGACGTTGACGCTTCTTGCGTTTGTGGGTCGCGATCTTCCTGCGCTTTCTTTTTTTTC
>JAAYXQ010000269.1 GCA_012515825.1 Fibrobacter sp. | reverse complement strand
ATTTTATAGCCGTTCAAGACCATCGAGTGGGCTCCATTATTTCCTCCATTTTTTCCTCCATTAAGCTGAGAAACGCCTATTATGTTTCCTGATTCAATCGCAGAAATAATATTTGGTTTGTTTGAAAAAATTGTTCATCAAGTGTATAAATAGAAACAGCTTCTGTTAACCCTACAAGTGCTAGCAATACAATTATTAATTTTTTTGCGCTCATTTTTTCGTTATCCCCAAATGAATATAATAGAAAACGGATTAAAATTGCAAAGGAGATTCGTTTAATCTCTATGAAAAATATACTCTATTAGTGTCAAAAAAACTACTACAAATATTCAGCAATTAAGATTTTAAACTTAAAAACGTTTTTTATGTCGTTAATTTCAGTTGGTTCGTATTGCAAACCAGTTGAATAATCTCCATTATTAGGCCATTTTTATTGTCTATATTTTGGAGATGTAAGGGGGGAGACAAAAAAAGCCGCGGACTTTAATCTCGCGGCTTATTTTCTAAAAATGATTCACCTTATTCCATTTCCAGAACCATATTCAAGGTTTGCTCTGGCTTATTGAGTGTCATCACGGTATCTCTTGTGATGTATCCTTCTTTTTGTATAGAAATGGTGTAAGTATTAGGCTTAACAGATACTGTTGTTGGAGTAACTTGTTTTGCTTTTCTCTTATTCACATAAATCGAAGCGCCTCTAGGAGATGAGAATATTTTTAAAGAGACTTTATTTCCAGAGGATGCTTGAGAAGATGCTTGCGTAGAGGTAGATGTTGATTTTGATGTTGTATTAACTTCTTTTTTCACCTCTTTCTTTTGAGCTGGAGCAGCACCTGTAGATGGCTTCCACATATTATCTTCACAGGAATATTGGTAGGTAGGAGCTCCATCCATAATAGGAGTGGTATTCACAATCGTTCCACTGGAAGAAGTGCATAGAGGTAGATTATCTGGAGAATAGGTCGCAAATGCATTTTTACATGTAATAATTGAGAAACCAGCTGCTTTTTCTAGTTTTTTATCAAAAGTAGGTTCATAGCGGCAAGCAGCTAAAATAAGTTGGTCATTGATATAGGCTGAATCCTTGTAAGATTTTATGCTAAAGGTAACGTATTCATCAACGGTTTTTTTTCTCATTTCATATGGAATCAATGTTTTTGCAAATGCAAGAGCCTTTTCATCTTCTTCTGTATAATCATAAAGTTTCATTGAACCTTTAATGGATTCTTCAATAAACTTTGTGAAATAAGTTTCAAAAGGATAAATGGTTCTTGTTTTTTTGACGTACTTTATTTGTTCTTTAACAACTTCTCTCATGCAATTTTTGATCCAAGAAGCCCGTTCTTGTTTGACTCCTTCTGTATTCCCTTCAGATTCCATGAGTTCTGCATAGGCCGTAAATTCGCCATCGGTTAAGATGTCTTCTTCACATTCAGCACGAGTCGCTTTTCTTTCAGTGCTGACTTCTTCTTCGTACTTTTCTAGAATTTTATCAAGACCGTTCTTCTTAATGTCTTTTAGGAGGGGAGTCCATTCTGAAATTTTGGTGCTGTCAAGGGCACTTTTACAAAGTTGAAAATTGTCCTTCTTAATACAAGCCGTTTCTAGATAAGAACGAATAAATTCTTTTTCACAGTTGGAATAGAGTAAATTAGGCTCTTTGGCAAAACGATCACCAAAAAGAATTTGGCCGTTTTTGACTGTAAGGGAAGCTGGGCAATAGATGTCCATGATTTTTAGGTTATTGACAATCGCCTTGGCTGCTTTCATATCCTCGTTGTCAATCGCATCTTTTAAGCCTTTGTGAACTTCAGCTGTTACAAAGGAAGAACCAAGTAAAATGAAGGCCACAAAAAAAGAAATAGTATGTTTATTAATCAAAATATGTTCCTTTGTTAGTTACTCCTACTTTTATAGGAGTATTAATTTACCACACCAAACCATCTATTCTTCTCTCTGGTGAAAAAATATATTTATATTTAACAAAAATATAAAATTAAAAACTATTATGTTTTTTAGAATTTTTTTTACATCAATAAATCAAAAGAGAGGAAAAATGCTCAAATATTTTAAAGAAATTACTTTACTAGCATTAACTGCAATTGCTTTTACAGCATGTGATGACACTAGTTCTGCAAAAAATGAAGACAATAATGACGTTATTAATTCATCTTCATCAGAGGTTACTGAACAATGTACCGAGGTTTTTGCTTGTGATGCGATTGTAAAAGGTGATTATTCTACTTGGAATTTTATTCGTAAGGATAGTTTCGGTGACGATATGGAATATATCTACTCTGTAGACGGAAAAACGCTTGTTTTGACAACCATAGATTCCGAAGGAAATAAAAAAGTGGACGATAGTGCGTATTCGTTCTACGATATGACTAAAGAAAGCAGTCAAGAAATGGCGTTCAATGCGGTTAAATCGACTTGCGTCGATGGTAGCGGGAATGATCGCATGAAAACAGTGTGTGAATAATCTTAACGTTGTTAAAAAAAATAAAAGCCGCAGACTCATGGTGTCTTGCGGCTTTGTTTTTTGGAATATCCAATACTATTTTAGCCAATCTTTATTTTTTAATCGTTCCTCTATTGTATTATGAATTAAATCATCTAAAGTGATATGATCTAAGTATTGATTGATGATATTATTTAACTTTCCCCACATTGGTAATGTTTTGCAATCAGCGGCACGATCACAAGTCGAAACACCGCATTCAAGACACGCTACAGGAGCAAGACTTCCTTCTGTGGAAAGAAGGATTTCTCCTATTTTATAATCTTTTGGATCTCTTATTAAGGAGTATCCTCCTCCTTTACCGTGAACGCCTTGCACAAGATTTTTCTTAGATAGAATCGTCATAATGGATTCTAAATATTTTTGAGATATATCTTGCCTTTCTGCGATATCTTTTAGAGGAATAAAACTCCCTTGACTATGTTCGGCAAGGTCTATCATCACTCGTAAGGCGTATCTGCCTCTTGTTGAAATCATCATATCGGGTACTCTTCAAATAGAACAGTGGATAAATAACGTTCTCCTGTATCAGGGAAAATGACTACAATGTTTTTTCCTTGATTATTAGGCATTTTAGCAAGTTTAATCGCAGCATGAAGAGCGGCTCCTGAAGAAATACCAACTAAAACGCCTTCTTTTTTTGCTACTAGTTTTGCCATACTTATTGCATCTTCATTTGAAACCGTAATAATTTCATCATAAATTTTTGTATCTAATACTTCTGGTATAAAACCTGCTCCAATGCCTTGGATTTTATGAACGCCAGCGACTCCTGTGGATAAAACAGGAGAAGAAGCAGGTTCTACGGCCACAATTTTTATAGAAGGAATTTTTTCTTTTAAATATGTTCCTGCGCCAGTAATTGTTCCTCCAGTTCCAACCCCTGCCACAAAAATATCTACGTTACCGCCAGTATCTCTTTCGATTTCTGGACCTGTAGTTCTATAATGTACCTTATGGTTTTCAGGATTCGTGAATTGACTTGGAATAAAACTATTTTCAATTTCTGAAGCGAGTTCTTGCGCTTTGGAGATCGCTCCTTTCATTCCTAAAGCACCATCTGTTAAGACAAGTTCTGCTCCGTACGCCTTGATTAATCGACGCCTTTCTAGAGACATCGTTTCTGGCATTACAATAATGATTCGATAACCTTTCATCGCAGCAATAGAGGCAAGTGCGATTCCCGTATTTCCAGAAGAGGGCTCAATAATAACAGAACCAGGTTTTAATATTGATTGAGCTTCTGCGGCTTCAATCATAGCATTGGCAATGCGATCTTTGACTGAACTTGTTGTATTATAGTACTCGAGCTTTGCAATGATTTTAGCATGGAGTGAAAGTTCTTGTTGAATCCTAGATAATTCCAAAAGTGGAGTATTGCCAATTAGTTGATTATTAGAAGTATATATTTTAGACATATAATCACCTTTTATTTAATTTGATTGAAACCATGTTCTAAATCAGCGATAAGATCATCTATATGCTCTGTCCCAATAGATAATCGAATGGTATTTGGAGTAATACCTGTAGCTAAAAGAGCTTCTTTAGAAAGTTGTGAATGAGTTGTGGAAGCTGGGTGAATCACTAAAGATTTAACATCTGCAACATTTGCTAACAAAGAAAATAGTTCCAAACTTTCGGTGAATTTTTGTGCTGTTTCTGCAGCCCCTTTCAATTCAAAGGAGAATATAGAACCTGCACCATTTGGAAAATAACGATCATAGAGTTCTTTTTGCTTTCCTGTGGCAAGAGAAGGGTGGTTCACTTTGCTCACTTGTGGGTGCTTGTTTAAGTATTCGACAACTTTTAATGCATTAGATACATGACGTTCTACACGAAGCGAAAGTGTTTCAAGACCTTGTAATAAGAGAAATGAATTGAATGGGGAAATAGTAGCACCTTGATCTCTCAATAAAGTCGTTCTAATTTTAATAATGTAAGCTAAAGGCCCACAAACTTCACCGAAAACGACTCCATGATAAGAAGGATTTGGTTTAGAAATTCCAGGGAATTTGTCATTTTGAAGCCAGTTGAATTTACCAGAATCAATAATAACTCCTCCCATCACGGTTCCATGACCACCGATAAATTTGGTCGCAGAATGAACCACAATATCAGCACCATGTTCAATGGGACGAAGTAAAAATGGTGTTGCAAAAGTACTATCTACAATTAATGGAATCCCGTGACGATGTGCTATTGTCGATATTGCTTCAAGATCCACGAGATCTGAATTAGGATTACCCAAAGCTTCTACATAAAGCAGCTTGGTGTTTTTCTGAATAGCCTTTTCAAAACCTTGTAGGTCATCTGGTTTCACAAAAGAAACTGAAATCCCTTGTTCAGTAAAGGTGTTTTTGAAAAGGTTGTATGTTCCTCCATAAAGATTTGAGGCCGAAACGATATGATCTCCAGCGATTGCAATATTTTGAATAGCATAAGAAATAGCCGCTGATCCAGAGGCTGTCGCGAGTGCCGCTGCGCCGCCTTCTAATGCTGCGATGCGTTGTTCGAACACATCTGAAGTTGGGTTCATTAAACGAGTATAAATATTACCGCTTTCTGTTAAATTAAAACGAGCTGCTGCTTGTTTGGAATCTTTGAATACATAAGAGGTTGTCGCATAAATAGGTGCCGCTCTTGCCCCTGTCGCGACATCTGGAGTTTCTTGCCCTACGTGGAGTTGAAGAGTTTCAAATTTGTATTTTTTGTCTTTCATTTTTTACCTTTTAAAAAAAACCTACTAAAGAGGTAGGTAATAAGCCAAATATAAAACAACCTACCTACTAAGTCAATAGGTAAATTAAAATTTTATCGAAAAAAGAAATGTATTTATTACATCTTATTTTATCTGACGTATTTTAGTGAATATACAAGGCTCTGCTGGGGCAGGTTGTATAATTTGGACTCAGGGTATTTTTTGTATGATCAATAAAACCCCATTTATTGATATAAAAGGGGTACTTTTTATACGTCTTTCCAAGATTTCTTTGAATTTTAATATAAATTTCGAAGTATGAGTTTTTCATTAATAAGCTTCAACGGAAAAGCCCCAAAATTGGGCAAAAAAGTGTATTTAGCCGAAGGCGTACGGTTAATAGGTGATGTAGAAATTGGAGATGATTCATCTGTTTTTTTTAATGCCGTATTACGTGGAGATATTTCTTCTATACGAATTGGCTCTCGAACGAATATTCAAGATAATGTTACCATTCATCTTTCCTGTGAAAAAGGGGTAGTCGTTGGAAATGATGTGACTATTGGTCATAATGCTGTATTACATGCTTGTATAATTGAAGATCATTGCTTAATTGGCATGGGTGCCATAGTTATGGATGGAGCTATAATAAGAAAAAATTCTGTTGTTGCCGCTGGGGCTTTAGTGACTCCTGATAAGGATTTTCCAGAAGGCTCTTTAATTATAGGTGCTCCTGCCCGTATCGGAAGAGCATTAACCGTTGATGAAATGCAGATGAATGCAAGAGATGCCGCCAATTATGTTGACGTGAAAAATCGCTTACTTCAAGGTAGTTAATTATGTTAAAGTTTATTTTTTTGATTAATCCGATTAGTGGTGGAGGGCAAGGGAAGCTTATATATAAGTATTTGCCTGAAATTATGGAATCAATGGGGTTTCAAGAAAATGAATGGAGAGCCGAATTTACTCGTTCTGAAGATGTGGTTTCTCAAATTGATGGGGCTATAAAAACAACAGATACTTTAATCGCTGTAGGTGGTGATGGAACTGTTTCTACAGTTTTTTCTGTCTTATTAGACTCAGGTTTATCTGATTCTGTGAAGATTGGAGTTATTCCTTTGGGTACAGGAAATGATTTAGCTCGAGTTTTAAATCTATATAAGCCTTTTATTAATAAGGGACTTTTATTTTTAGTTCGTAGTTTAATTATGGCTAGTGCACAACCGTTAGATGTATGGAAAGTCAATGGGAAATTTGCATTAGCTAATTATTTCTCCAGTGGCATTGATGCTCGAATCGCTCACGATTTTAATAAGGCTCGTAGCCAAGGTGAAATTTCTGGCCGTTCAGTTTTAGCCAATAAATTACATTATGTGAAGCGTTTCTTTACAGATCGTCATTATTTTTTATCTAAAGGCTCTGTTACCATTATAAATCCTGAAGGCTTGTCAAAAAATTATAATGTCTCTGGTTATAGAACGGTCATTATCGGAAATATTCCAAGTTTTGCAAGCGGAGCTAATCCTTTTTTAAATTCAAAAATGTCAGACCAGTTGTTAGAAGTGGTATTTGTTCCAAATTTATTTGCTTTTTTAGGAGCCATTCTTTTAGGTAACATTCCTATTATTGGCTTTTTATACAAAACATATTTTCTAAAAAGCATAAAAGCTAAATCAATTCTTTTAGAATTAAATCCTTCAGAGTTTCATCAATTAGATGGCGAAGATTTAACCCAAAAATTAGGTTCTAAAATTTCTATAGAATACGGAATGCAAGTACAAATATTATCTTTGAGATAATGATGAAACCGATATTGTTATCAGAAATTGAGGCTTTTTTTAATATAAAAGCAGAAAAACAAGAGTCTGATTTTTTTTTAGAGGGCTTTGCTCCTATTGAAAAAGCCACATCAAAGGATATTTCTTTTTCCAATTTTTCTCAATTACCACATCAATTAAAAGAGATCAAAGCAGGGCTTTTATTTGTACCTCAAGATTTTGAAAATACTTCCTCACATATAAAATCGATACTAAGAGTAGATCATCCTTATCATGCGATGGTTTCTTTTTTAGAACATTTTTACATTCCTTTTATTTCTTTCCCTTCCTCTAAAATGGCGTCTACTGCGGTGATTCATCCTTCGGCAATCGTGGAAGGCGTTGTAGGGGAACATTGTCAAATTGGTCCTGGTTGTGTTGTTTCAAAAGGTGCTTTTATTGGAGATAAAACCATATTAGAAGCCAATGTTACTGTTTACCCCAATGTGATCATTGGTTCGGATTGTATTATTCAAGCGGGTGTAGTTATCGGAAGTCGTGGCTTTGGTTTTTATGAATTTAAGAATGAACGTTTTCCTGTTCCTCACGTTTCAGGTGTTCGTATAGGTAATTCTTGTGAATTTGGGGCGAACATGGTTGTAGCTTCTGGCTTTTTATCGCCGACAGTCATTGGAAACGAATGTCATTTTGATTCTTTTGTACAAATAGGGCATAATTGTACATTAGGAAATCGCATTTATATGGCTTCTCAATCGGGGCTAGGAGGCTCTACGATAGTAGAAGATGATGTGGAACTTGCTGGTGGTGCTCAAGTGGCAGGACATCTAACGATTGGTAAAGGGGCTCGTGTTGCAGCAAAAGCAGGCGTAACAAAAAATGTAGCGACAGGTGCAACGGTTGCTGGTTTTCCTGCTATAGACATTGATATTTGGCGAAGAGAAGTGATTGCCATTCGTCAAAAAGCGATGCATAAGAAAAGTGAGATTTAATCACTATGTTGTCATTAGAATCTCCTTCCTTATCTTATAAAAATACTTGTGTATCTATAGAGCATATTAGAAGACATGAACCTTGTGTATCTTGGTTTGTCAATGGAAAATGTCTTTGGCGTTCTGGAGATTTTAAAACATTTCAATCGTTAAAAAAAGAAGTATGTAGAACAACATTAATAAGTTCTCCATTTCAAACGATTGCTTCTCCAGAACATTTATCTCCTGTCTTTTTATTATGGAATCAAGAATCATTTAATATTCATGTGGATCAGATAGAAGTTCCTTTAATGGATGGAAGTGCTCTGCCTTGGTTTTTTGCATTACGTCATATAGTAAAAGCACCTCAGCCTCTTTCTTTTTATGATGCTCCTATATATGGAGAATGGACTTTTCCAAGTGGCTATGTAAAAATCACTCCTGCAGAAACATTTGAAGTAGAGTATTCGATGAATCGAAATCACTATTCTGATTCTGCATTTGTAAGTATCTATGATACTGTCGATTTATTTCCAATTTTATCTGCACGTACTTTTATTTTTGAAGAAGATTATGAGAAAGCAAGAAGAGATGGTTTGTTAGCTGGTGTAGACGAAAAAAGAGGGCTGTTATTGAAGATAAATTCATCAAATAGGCTGGAAGTCCTCTCTGGAGGCTCTTTGCGGCATCCTCAAGAGCCAATACTTCATAAAATTTTGGATTTGATTGGAGATTTAACCCTCCATTATCCTTTTTTACCTAAATTACGGATAACAATTCACAACGGTGGTCACATTGTCCATCATCAAATTTTAGAGAGGTTATTAGCTTATGTCCTTGCTTGAAACACTCCCCAAATCAAACACACCTGGTGTTTTATATGATGAATCTGTCGTCATGCAAATTTTACCTCAGAGAGATCCTTTTCGTTTTATTTCTTATGTAAAAGAAGTGGTGTTAGATGTAGAAAATCCACAAATCGTTGCTGTTCGAGAAGTAAAGGCCGATGAGTATTATTTTAAGGGACACTTTCCTCAAGAACCAATTATGCCTGGTGTTTTGCAAATCGAGACGATGGCTCAAGCGGGCTGTATTCTCGGTTTATTAGCTCACGAAAAAGAAGTCGAAGGGAAAAGACCTGCTTTTATGGGTGTTCAAGAATGTCGTTTTAGAAAACCTGTAGTTCCTGGGGATATTTTAACGGTAAAAGTGCAACTGAATAAGTTCAGAAAGGGAATTATGTTCTTTGAAGGCTCAATTTATCGCGGAGAAGAGCTCGTTTCTAATGCTACGCTCACCGCTGCGATGGTTTAATACACATCGTGTAAGTTTGTTTTTCCAAAGAGGTCAATACTTAGAGTATTGACCTTTTTTGTTGTTTTAATATACAACGTGTAATTTTTTTTTACGTTAGAGATCCAGCTTTTCTTAATAATTTTCTGATTAATTATAGGATAGGAGTGGTTTAATATGAAAAAATATTATTCTATGGTGTTGATTTTATTACTCGCTAGTTTTACAAATGCATTTGCCGAATGGAGTATTTTTTTACTTATAGGCCAGTCTAATATGGCTGGAATGGCTGCGACCCCTTCATCTATTGATCTTGAAGAATTAGAACAAGTTCGTGTATTAGGCTTTAAGGATTGTTCTAATCCTTCTCGAGTTTATAATGAATGGGATATTGCGTCACCACCTCTTCATAATTGTACTGAAGGCGTGGGCCCTGGAGATTGGTTTGCTAAAACGCTCGTTCAAGAAGGGTATCCTGATACGATTGGATTAGTTCCTGTCGCCATTTCTGGAGCTGGTATTGATTTATTTCGTAAAGGGATTTCTTATTCTTACAATTATACCCCTTTTGAGAATAATAGAGCAGGAGCAGGTTATGATTGGATGCTTACGAAATTAAGAAAAGCTCTTGAAAAAGGAAGTTTGAAAGGAATTCTTTTTCATCAAGGAGAGACAGATTGTTCGGGCTGGGGTGGTAATCCAACGACTTGGGTTTCTCGAGTAGAAGATGTGATTTCTGATATTAAAGCAGATTTAAATATCGACTATGATTTGCCTTTTATTGCTGGGCATTTATCTGATACAGAGAACAATTTTAAGCAAATGAATCCTTACATAGATCAACTTCCATCAGTGATTCCAAATACTCTAGTGGTTTCTTCAGAAGGCTTGTCTAGAGGAAGAGATAATATTCATTTCACCACAGAATCGCAAAGAGAATTTGGAAAACGTTATGCAAACGCTTTCTTGAATTGGCAGAAGGAAAATAGTTCTTCATCAACTTCAATCTCTTCTTCTTCGGTCACCGAATCCTCATCTTCAGAGAGTATAAGTAGTTCTTCAACTGAAATGATGTTTGTCAAATCGATGGATGTTGAATCCTCTATGTGGAACGCTTATGTAAATGGGGCTACTATACAAATCGAAAATATTTCAATTGGTTCTACAATACAACTCATGGACGTTCAAGGAAATGTTTTATTAAAAACAAAAGCCTCTTCAAAAGAGAATTCTTTTGTAATGAATCGTTCAGGTTCATTTATTTTAAAAGTGGGTAATAAAATTCAACAACTAAATATCAAAAAATAATTCGTTATAAACAAAATTTAAAATTCATAGTTTCCTTCTTACTCTCACAAAACAAAAAATGCTTTCCGGTTTATTTTTCGGAAAGCATTTTTTTGAACTTATAAAAAGCAGAATTAAGTTTTATCTTCTCCACGAAGCATAATCACTTTTCCTGTTCTAATGTATTCTATGATTTCAAATTTTTGACTTAAGCTTTTCATCGCGTCAATCTTATCTGTATTACCAGTAATTTGAATAATCATAGACGTTTCTGTCATATCAACAGTAACAGCCTTAAAATGGTCGCATAGTTGGAGCATTTCGGTGCGTTGTTCTGGAGAACACTTCACTTTAATTAAGGCAAGTTCTTTCTCAACTACATTCATATTAGTATGATCTTTAGCTTGAACCACATCCACTAACTTTTCGAGCTGTTTAATGATTTGCTCTAAAATAGTAGGATTGCCTCGAGCCACAATATTCATACGGCTGAAATTAGGATCTAAAGTTGGAGAAACGACTAGAGAATCGATATTATATCCGCGTCTTGAAAAAACAAGGGATATACGTACAAGTACTCCAGGTCTATTTGCCACCATAAGACTTATGGAATGAGCTTTTTCTTGTATAGGATTCATATCAGGTACTCCCTGTAGGCTTTTCAAGTTTTGTTTTAGGCATCTCTGTGATCATTGAAGTAATTGGAGCTCCTGCTGGAATCATAGGGAACACGTTATCTTCTTTTTCACACTCACAATGGATCAAAATAGGGCCATCATTATAGTCGAGAGCTTTTTGAATAATACGTTCTGTATCCGCACTTCTTTTTAAGCGAAGTCCTGGAATTCCATAGGCTTCTGCTAATTTTACAAAATCAGGATTACCAACAAGATCTACGCTTGAATAACGTTTATCATAGAACATATCTTGCCATTGACGAACCATACCTAAATACTTGTTATCAAGAACAAATATTTTAATAGGCAATTTATGAATAGCTGCTGTCGCTAATTCAGATAGAGTCATTTGAAAGCCGCCATCTCCAGCGATACAACAAACAGGCCAGCCTGTGGTGTTTCCAAAGGAAGCGCCAATAGAACTAGGGAAGCCAAAACCCATTGTACCTGCTCCACCTGAATTATGAAGTTGGCGAGGGTAGTTGGCATTGAAGAATTGAGCTGCCCACATTTGATGTTGGCCTACATCCACATTTAATATGGCTTTTCCTTTGGTTAACTCTGATAAGGTATGAATCACATGTTGCATGCGAAGTCCACCTTGTTTAGGGTAGGTTAGAGGGTATCTCTTTTTCCATGTTTGAACGGTCTTAACCCATTCAGCAGAATCAAGACGAGGTACCATTGGAAGCAATTGTTCTAAAACAAGTTTTGCATCTCCACATAAGAACACGTCTGGTTCTAACACCTTTCCTTGTTCAGCAGGATCAATATCTAAGTGAATAATTTTTGCATTTTTACAAAATTCTTCGAGTTTTCCAGTGATTCGATCGTCAAAGCGAGATCCAATACTAAAAATCAAATCACAATCCAGAACTGCTTTATTTGCATAAACAGTACCATGCATGCCAAGCATCCCAAGAGATAAATCATGATCTGCTGGGAACACTCCTAACCCGAGAAGCGTGCTTGTGACAGGAGCGTTTAATTTTTCTGCTAGCTCTTTCACTTGCCTTGAAGCATTTGAAATCATCGCTCCATGACCTACTAATAATAGAGGCTTTTTCGATGTTTTTAATAATTCAGCCGCTTGTTCTACTGCCGAAAGATCAGCATAGGTCGGAATTTTATAACCAGGTAAATCCATTTCATCAGAAAAAGAAGCGCTGCATACGCCAGCAAGCACATCTTTAGGTAAATCAATGAGAACAGGGCCTGGACGACCTGTTCTAGCAACGTGAAAGGCTTCTTTTAAGATACGAGGAAGATCGTTTGATTTTTTTACCAAATAAGAATGCTTTACGGCAGCAAAAGTCATTCCGCTAGTATCGCATTCTTGGAATGCGTCTTTCCCTAAATTTGGAGTTGTAGTTTGTGCTGTAAGAACGACGATAGGAATAGAATCCATTAACGCGGTATAAATGCCTGTAAATGTATTGGTTGCACCAGGACCACTTGTCACTAATGCGACTCCCACTTTTCCTGTTTGACGAGCATAACCGTCTGCCATATGTGTGGCACCTTGTTCATGCCTTGATAGTACGACCTTCATATTAGAGTCGTAAAGAGCATCAAATAATGGGATAGCTGATCCACCAGGATAGCCAAAAATAATCTCAACACCTTCTCTCTTTAAGCATTCGAGAGTCACTTCGGCGCCGTTTAATGTTTTCTTTGTGTTTAATTCATTCATTTTGAACTCGTTTTGAAAAGAACTTATTAAAATATAGAATAATTTATTTGATTTTTAAAATTAAAATTAATGAAAAATATTTTTTGTGCTGTTTATGTAATGATTTTTGAAAAACTTTATTTAAGAAGATCTTTAAAACTTTAAAATCAAATAAAAATAACATGAACTTGGGTTAAAATTAAATTTATGAATCTAAAAACAAGCTTATTCTGTTGAAAGTAGGTTTATTTTTTGATTGAAGAGATTTAAAACAGGCTTTTTTTTTATAAAAGAAATGCTTTTTTGGTTTATGTAAAAAAATAATAAAGAGTTGTCTTTTTTTCTTTCCAAAACGTTTAAACAGTAAATACGAATTAAGGAGAAAATATGACTACAGAGCTTAAACCTAGAGAAAAAATGAAAGAGCAAGGAACATCAGTGCTTTCCACTAAAGAATTACTTGCTTTAATATTAGGGAAGGGGAGTAAAAATAAAAATGTATTCTCTTTAGCTGAGGAATTGGCTGAATATATTTCAGTACAGCCAAGAGTGCCAAAACTAGAGGACTTATTGAAAATAAAAGGGCTTGGTCCTGTTAAAGCTTCGCAGATTCTTGCCTGTTTAGAATTGTCGGGTCGTTTTTTGTTTTCTGGAATTCGTCAAGAAATTAACTCTCCAGAGCAAGCCTTAAATTCACTTTCGTTTCTAAAAAATGCACTTCAGGAAAATTTTGTCGTTATTTCTTTAAATTCTGCAAATAATATAATTGAAACACACACATTGACTGTTGGACTTGCTAATCAAACTCAAGTACATCCTAGAGAAGCATTTACAAAAGCCATTGAAAATAGAGCTGTCGCCGTTATTTTTGCACATAATCACCCCTCTGGCAATTTAGATCCAAGCTCTGATGATCTAAATATTACTCGAACGCTGTGTAAGGCTGGGCAACTACTGTCTATTCCTGTTTTAGATCACTTAATAGTGAGTCCCTCAGGCTTTCTCAGCTTAAAAAGGGAACATCCTTCTCTATTTGAATAAAAATAGATGATATTTTCGTCATGAAAATAGCTTTTATTTTCAAAAATCTTTGAAAAATTAGATTTTGGAACTAGATTAAGGGAAATAAGATTTATTGCTGTTTAGCTATCTGTATCAAAGGAGATTGTATGAAACGACTTTACTTGTCCTTATTGCTTTTTGCAATAACAAGTGTTTACGCTTCGGACACAAAAACGATTAATAAATATGGTTTTGCTGGTGTGAATAAAACTCAATCAGCACAAAGTCTTGGACATTCTAAACTAACTTTTTCAATTTTAGGAAACGTGACGAACGATTTCTCAATGATTGAAGACAGAGGTGGCGACTCTCAACACTTAACACAATTTTTATCATATAAAAATGGAGATCCATCTGATACGAGCTATAGCAAAATCAACGATTTCCTTGGAATTAATAGTTACATCAGTTTTGGACTAGGCTTATCCAATTATTTTGATATAGGGGTTACTCTCCCTGTTTATTATGAACGAGTCGGTACTGAAACAAACGGTAATTCTCCAGTTACTGGAACCGATGTCGGCTATATTGGAAATTTAAAAGCTGATATTAAAATAAGACTTCCTCTTCCTGATTATCAACCATTTGATATTGCTCTTTTTGGTGGTATCGATATCGGTACATCGGATTTAGGTGAAGATGGTATGTGGGTTCGTGAACCAGAATACATTAATACAGAATCATTAAAAGCTGAATCTTTTGGTTATGATAACCTTAATCTTCTATTTCGAGGTGGAGGAGCTTTATCGATTGACTTTGGTAAGCTAGATGGAGGCATTCCTTGGATTTTTCATTTTAATGGCGGTTACCGTTATGTAAAGCCTCAAGATGCTGACTCAACTTCTTATCTAAATATTATTCATGGAAGTGTGGCTACTGAATTTTTCTTCTTTGAATTCCTTTCTTTATTTGCTGAATACTACATGGATTTCATGCCTGAATTTAAGAACTCCTCAAATGGTAAAGATGAAACTTTGAACTTAGCTGAATTAACAGGAGCTCTTGTTTTTCATCTTCCTGTAGGTCTTGATGTTCATATTGGTGGATCTTATTCCTTTGTTAATGATCAGTACATTAACAACTTAACTGCTTATCATATTGATGACGATAATCATACTAGAACAATAACTTATAACGGACGTATTGTTCCTGAATATAGTGTTTATGGTGGTATTACTTGGAGCGGTTTCTTACTACCACAAGATCGTGATGATGATACTGTTGTAGATGAAGAAGATTCTTGCCCAGATGAATTTGGTCATATTAGAAATGGTGGTTGTCCATTCCCAGAACCAGATATTGATGGCGATGGATTTTGTGATGCTTGGGTTTCTGAAAAAGGTTTATTAGATATTTTTGTTGATGTTTGTAAAGGTGTTGATGAATGTCCAAATGAAAAGGGAGAAGGTAAAGACGGTTGTCCTCTAGATAATCCAGATACCGATGCCGACGGCATTTGTGATCCTTGGGTAAAACAGAAAAAGATGAGTAAGCGCTTTAAGGGTGTATGTAAAGGTGTAGATAGTTGCCCAACACAAGCTGGTCCTACAACGAATAAAGGTTGTCCTCAAGATAATCCAGACGTAGATAGCGATGGCATTTGTGATCCATGGGTTTCTCAAAAAGATAAACTTTCTGATTTCGCAAATCTATGTAAGGGTTACGATAATTGCCCAGGTGAAGCTGGCCCTGCTGCAAATAAAGGCTGTCCATGGCCAGATCCAGATACTGATGGCGATGGTCTTTGTGATGAATGGGTGATCAAACAGAAAATGGGTTACTTCTTTGAAAATCCAACAGACTCTACTGTGAAAAAATGTAAGAGTGTTGATAAATGCCCATATGAATTTGGTCCTGCTGATAACGAAGGCTGCCCATTTGATAATCCAGATACCGATAACGATAGCGTTTGTGATCAATGGGTTGCTTTGAAAAAGCAACAAGATCGTTTTGTAAATGTTTGTACGGGTTCTGATAAGTGCCCAACAGAAGCAGGTTTACTAATTAATAACGGTTGCCCTGTGGAAGATCCTGATATTGATAAAGACTCCCTCTGTGCTCCATGGGTAAAAGAAAAAGGAATGCAAGATCAATTCAAGACTATATGTAAAGGAATTGATAACTGTCCTACAGAATTTGGCCCTAAATTTAATGGCGGTTGCCCAATTGATGATCCAGATCCAGATAAAGATAGTGTCTGTGCTTCTTGGGTTATAGAAAAAGGAATGCTAGATCAATTTAAGGATGTATGTAAGGGTTCTGATAAGTGTCCTACAGAATTTGGTCCTGTCTTTAATAACGGATGTCCAGTGGCCGATCCAGATCCAGATAAAGATAGTGTCTGTGCTTCTTGGGTCACTGAAAAAGGTCTTTTGAAAGAATTTGAATCCGTTTGTAAGGGCGCTGATAGATGTCCTACTGAAGTCGGTCCTATTGAAAATAAAGGTTGTCCTTTAGAAGATCCTGACTTAGATAAAGATGGTGTCTGTGATCCTTGGGTAACTCAGAAGAAGTTGCTCAGCAAGTTTGTAAATACTTGTAAGGGTCTAGATCGCTGTCCATTAGATTCAGGCTCTGTAGAATCCAATGGCTGTCCTGTTAAGGAAATTGAAGAAAATGTGAAACTGGAAGGTGTTACATTTAAGAGCGGTAGTTCAATTCTTGAATCAAATGCCAAGAAAGTTCTTAAGGTTATTGCTGAACAGTTACTTGCTCCAGAAAATGCCTCTGTAAACATTGAAATTCACGGTCATACAGATAATGTGGGTCGTCCTGCTAAAAACAAGAAATTGTCTTTACAACGTGCTCAATCAGTTGTAAACTATCTTGCTTCTCAAGGTGTTCCAAAGAAACGTATGAAAGCCTTTGGTCATGGAGATGAAGAACCAGTGGCCGATAATAAAACTAAGGAAGGTCGTGAACAAAATCGACGCATAGAAATGCATCGAGCAGAGTAATTTGAAAAAATAGATCGTAATACTAGGCTACAATGAACCTTTAGATTCATTTTTGCCTAGTATTTTCTAGTATAAACAAATAGTTCATTTTATTACTAAACTCTAATACAAAAGTATTAGATTTTTTTTTATCTTTAGCACAGCAACTTGTTTTAGGATTTTAAAATGGAAACTCTATATCTTATTGCATTAATCCTTATTTTTACTCTTGCTATTTTTGATTTATTTGTTGGCGTAAGTAATGATGCTGTAAACTTCTTAAATTCAGCGGTTGGTTCAAAAGCCTTTAAGTTTAAAACAATTCTTTTTATAGCGGCTCTAGGCATTTTTGTCGGAGCCTCTTTTTCTAGTGGGATGATGGATATTGCTCGTCATGGTATTTTTCAACCTCAGCATTTTTACTTTGTAGAAATTATGGCCATTTTTATGGGTGTGATGATTACGGATGTGATCTTACTTGATACGTTTAACTTTTTTGGAATGCCTACTTCTACTACAGTTTCAATGGTCTTTGAACTACTAGGAGGAGCTTTTGCTCTTTCATTATTTAAAATCATACAAAGTAACGGTGATTTAAGTTTTGGTATGTTGATTAATACAGAAAAAGCATTATCTGTCATTTTTGCCATATTTGTTTCTGTAGCGATCGCCTTTACTTTTGGTACCATTGTCCAGTATATTACGCGCTTGATGTTGACTTTTGATTTTCAAAAAAGATTGAAGTATTTTATTGGCCTTTTTGGAGGCCTTTCATTTAGCTCCATTGTTTACTTTATTTTATTCAAAGGGTTAAAAGACTCTGTCATAGCAAAATTGCCTTTTTTTCATTTTATAAAAGACTATTCCATCGAACTTTTTATAGGTGCTTTTATCTTCTTTGCTTTGTTTTCATACCTTCTTCTTTTTCTTAAAATTAATGTTTTCAAATGGATAGTCGCTTTAGGTACATTCTCTTTAGCTCTCGCTTTTGCTGGTAATGATTTAGTCAATTTTATTGGTGTCCCTTTAGCAGCTCTTTCTTCTTTTCAAGATTTTAGTGCTAATGGAACTTCAGTAGATACTTTTTTAATGACTTCTTTACAAAGCTCTGCTAGTGGGGATAGCTGGATTTTAGTAGTCGCTGGCGTTATCATGGTTATTGCTCTTTTGACCTCTAAAAAAGCACATAATGTGATTAAAACTTCTTTATCTCTTTCTTCTCAGGGTGAATCCGATGAACCTTTTGGAACCAATCCTGTCGCAAGAGCCGTAGTGCGTTGGAGTCATTCTATTGGGGAATCTATTGCTCACATGCTCCCTAAAAGACTTCTAAAATGGACACATTCCCGTTTAGATGACTCGAAACTCACATTACATGCAGAAGGGGCTTCTTTTGATTTAGTGCGTGCTTCTGTTAATTTAATGCTGGCGAGCTTGTTAATTGCTGCAGGTACTTCCTTAAAATTACCACTTTCTACTACTTATGTCACTTTTATGGTGGCTATGGGTACTTCTCTTGCTGATAAAGCGTGGGGTAGAGATAGTGCTGTATATCGTATTTCTGGCGTACTTTCTGTTATTGGCGGTTGGTTCTTTACAGCCTTTGCAGCATTTATTAGTGCTTTTATCGTATGTGCTTTAATTTATATCGGTGGCTTCCCAATTTTATTTTCTTTCTTTGTAGTAGTAATCTTCTTATTAGTTCGTTCTTCAAAACGCTTCAAGAAAAAAGCTCATGCTAAAGATTTAGCTCAAGAACGTTTCCATAAGATCATGATTAGTAACGATCCAAAAGAAACCCTTGAATTAGTTAGAGATCATTATAAAGAAGAGTGGGGATGGCATTTAATTTGGGTGGAAGATCGTTATAGAGATCTTATTACGGCTTTTATTACAGAAGATTTAACCAAATTACGCATGGTCAATCATAAAATTGACGATCAAAAAAATGTGGTAAAAAGATTAAAAAGGCAAGGTACTCTTGCTTCTCGAAAGATGAGTTCGGATGACGCTATTGCCAAAACATTTTTCTTGATACAAGCCAATGATTATGCAAGTGATATGGTTTTCCATTTAGATCGTATTTGTGACCCAAGCTTGCAGCACGTAGACAATCATTTTGCTCCAATAAGTAAGAATCAAAAGAAAGTATTAGATTCTCTATGGTCTGAAATTACAGATTATATTGAAGATTGCGGACGTATGATTTTCTCTGGGATATACGACAATTGCATGGATTTGGAAGAACGAGGGCGTATCCTTAGTGAAAAAGTCATTTCTATTAGAAAAGAACAGACGGATTTGATTAAGAATCAGAAATCCAATACACGTGCAAGTATTGTTTTCCTTACTATTTTGTACGAGACAAAATCTATTGTCGATACGTCGTTATTTTTAACAAAATTCAGTAGAAAGTTGATGAGCTAATGACAATTCTTGATCAAATTTTAACAGAAGCTAATCTTGATAATCATGCTTTAGTCGAAGCCTCTTCTAAGCAATTATCTCATAAGACGGTTCAAAAAGCAAGAACTGGTAAACGTCCTCTTTCTAAAAAGATGAAAGTTCTCGTGACAGAAGCTTTAAACAAAACTTTGCAACCAGAAAAACTTTATAAGAAAGAATATTTGTTTCCTAATAATTTATCTGAAGAATTAGAAGAAAACAATGAATCAAACTGATATACTGTTGTATAAAAAATGATTCTATCACGTTGTTGATTAATCATTTTAAGCTTACCAAGTTGAAGTCATTTTATAAAAAAAGACTCATTTTAATGAGCCTTTTTTTATAAGTAGATTGTATAGAGTTTTTAACTAATGACCAAAAGAATTTGTTATTGAGCGGTCATTGGTTTTAGAGAGTTAAAAATATCTTTATATGATTTTTCATCGATTCGCTTATAACCAGTGGTGATTGTACCGAATGTATAATAAGCTGAATCCCCTTTAACGGTCATATAAAATTCCATATCTAAAGAATTTTTACCGCGTAAGGCTTCATCTTTATATTCAGCGTTAAGAGAACCATTAATGTTAGAAACCGTATACTTACCATCACTGGTTTGTTTAACTTCAAAGATCATATTTTCTTCTCCTAACCAGAAACCTTGGTAGTTAGGTTTTTCTTTTTCAGAACAGCCAGCTAGGAATAGGACAAAAAGAATGGATGTAAAAAAAAGGATTTGTTTTTTCATAAGAAATCTCCTTGCTATAAAATAGTATTTTTTATATTCACAGATGCGTTATTTATACTTACTACCTCTTTTTTTTGTCATAATAATAGCCATTTTTGTTTGGCAAAATACAACAAAATCTTTTTCGAAAGATTCTATTATAGAAAGTTCCTCTTCAATATTCATTTCTTCTGATTCTTTTAAAACTTATTCCTTTAGTGCTGATGATGTACATCGTTTGCTACTTGCAAGAACAAAACAAAAAAAGGGGGTTTATTTGGATAAAATGGAACCTTCATTAGATTCTTTAGCTTTGGATATTGTATGTGTATTTCATGAAGTCATGGGGGATAGCTATGTGCCAACTATTACGAGTGCTAATGATTATCCTTATCATGCGAGATTCTCTAAGCATTATTATAACAAAGCCATTGATTTTAGGACAAAGGATTTAAATTCAAGACAAAAAAAAGAGCTTTTAGAAAAAGCTCAAATAAGAATTTATAAAAAAGGGCGTGTGCTTTTGGAAGTCAATGGAAAATCAAACGAGCACTTACATTTAGAGCTCTTAAATTAAGGGGCTTCTCTACAGCAACGAAATCCTACATAAGGGTATTGGTTTTGAGGGTAGAAACTGAATTTATTCTCTTTACATTGAGTTAAGTTTTGCCCGTTCCAAGCGCCGCCAGCCACTAAAAATGAATTGGCCTTTTGAGAACTAGGGGTACTTGTCCATTCCCAAAGATTACCATTCATATCGTTCATACCCCACCAGCTACGGCATTGGTCTTTACGGCCAGAACGCATAACTTTTTTTGTATTTGTATTGCATTTGAACGGGTGATATTTATTTCCATAAGAATAGGTGAATTTGTCTTTTCCTCGGCATGCGGCTTGCCATTCATCTATAGAGCAAAGCCTTTTCCCTTCTTTTTCGCATAAAGCCATGGCTTGTTCATGAGAAACCATGTCACGAGGAATTTCATCTGCCACATTTGGATATTCATAAGCATCTACACAGATTTCTTTGCCATTGACAGGAACAGAAAATCCATTTTTGCCACAGCGATTATCGCTTGCCATATCAAAAGAGCCTTTTTGCCATGGAGTTGAATTACCTAAAGAATCTTCGGCCTTAAAAAATACATCGCCTGTTTTATTATACTCGACACCTGTACTAGCATCTTGTTTTTGAGTGGTGTCGTTAACTGAAATCCATGTTTTGCATTTGATTTCATCGCACTTGACTTTGAGTCGAATAGGCTCATAATAACGACCTGGAGGAGGTGTTAAAAAGGCTTCTGGAGGGATTGTATCTAATTTTCTGATACTGTCTTGTATGCGTATTTTCTCTAAAGAATCTCTTTTTAAAGCTTCGGCGATTTCAATGGCTTTTATTGAATCTTGATTGATCTTAGGGGAAATAGAATCTTGCTTTTTGATAATAGGTACTTTCGTTTGAGAAAGGCTATCGGCTTTTCTTAAACTATCTGCTACGCGAATACTATCGGCAACGCGTAAGCTATCGTTTAATGAGTTTTCTAATACTTTTAGGCTATCTAATTTTTTAAGGCTATCAGCTCTTTGCTTTTGCCATAATAAAAGTTCTGTTTGAGCTTTTTGTTCATTTAATTCATTCTCTTTTATCTTTTGTAATTCACACTGAACTAAAAACAACGTGATTAATAATAAAAGCATTAAAACAAGAATGACCGTTTTTCTTCTTTTAGATCTTTTTACTTTTTTAGCTTCATTTTTTTCTTTTGGACTAGTCATCTTTAGTGCTCCTTTCTCTAGTCATCATTCTTTTCGGCTTTTACTTCTTCAAATAAGATACGCCAATGTCTTTTGATTTCTTCTTCTAATTCTTTGATGCTGAGCTTTCTTCTAAGAGTACTTCTATAGGCAATAGAAATAATACCTGTTTCTTCTGATACGACAATCACCATGGCGTCACTTTCAGCGGCAAGCGCTTTTGCAGCACGATGTCGCATACCTAAACTAGATTCTTGATCAGAAGATGTGGATGGTAATGGAAGAATACAACCAGCCGCCACAATATTTTTATGATTCATAATGACAGCACCATCATGTAATGCTGAATTTGGAAAGAATATGGAGCGTAACAGTCTGCAACTAATGATGGCGTTTAATTGTTCACCCGTATCAGCATAGCTTCTTAAACCCACTCTTTTTTCTAATACGATGAGGGCTCCAAAACGATTTTTAGCTAAGTCTTGTACAGCAGAGACAAGAGCTTCTGTGGTTTCATTTAAGCCGCTAGAATGGAAAAAAATGCTTCTCCAGTTAGTTTGACTGACTCCTTGACCAATTCGAGTTAAAGCACCACGAATTTCTGGTTGAAAAAGAATCACAACAGCTACGACACCTAATGTAGCGACATTACTAAGCATCCAAACTAAAGTATGGAGTTCCCACCATTGAGCGAGAAACCAAGCTAATAAAAGGAGAGCTCCTCCAAAAAACATTTGAACAGCTCGTGTGCCCCTAAAAAGTAAGAATACGTAATAAAGAATAATCGATATTAAAAGAATATCGAGAATATCTGCCATACGGACATCAATAACACCAAATAACTTAAATAGAATCATAACTCCGGAACGCCTCCAAAAGCTTGAACGATTCAAAAGTAGAAGCCACATCATGTACTCGAACAATGGTGGCTCCACCAAGAGCGGTAATAAAAGCTGAAACTACTGAAGGGATGAAGCGATCACTAGTTTCTAAAGCATGGATTTTACCAATATAAGATTTTCTAGATAGCCCAAACAATATAGGGAAATCTAAGTTTGAAAAATCGGCGGCAGAAGAAATGAGTTCAAGATTATCTTGAAGTGATTTTCCAAAACCAATACCTGGATCTAAACAAATCTTTTCGCGAGAGATCCCTAAGTCAATTAGTTTTTGCGCTGAAGAGAGTAATTCATTTTGAACTTCTTGAACGACATTTTGATATGGCTTAAAATCTTGTTGCATGGAACCAAAATTACCACGCATATGATTTAAAATACAGGATGCTTTTGTTTCAAGAATTACTTGTGGCATCGCTTGGTCCATAGATAAAGAACTAATATCATTGATAATATCAGCTCCAGCTTGAACCGCTTCATAAGCTACTTGACTTTTTACACTATCTATTGAAATAGAAAAGTGTAAGTTTTGTTTTAGGGGAGCAAGTCTTTTTATTAAAGGTAATACTCGACGTAATTCTTCTTCGACCGATACAGGAGAAGAGCCCGGTCTAGAACTTTCTCCTCCAATATCAATGATAGAGGCTCCATCTTCTAAGTGTTTAAGTGCTTTCTCAAAAGCAGCATCCGTTGTATTGTATTTTCCACCATCAAAAAAACTATCTGGAGTCACATTTACAATACCCATAATAGTAGGAACTGGAGAAGCGCTATAAAGAGTTTCTCCTACCCTAAATATTGTGGGTTTAGACGTTTTTAGGATCGTTTTCAGATTCATCTTTAGGCGGAGTCTCTTGTTTTAAAGATTCTTCTTCTGAATCACCTGGATCAGGGGGTGGAGTGTTTTCCTTCTTTCGACGTTCCATTTTTTCAGAAAGAGATTGATATTGACGACTCTTTTTAGTGCTTTCAAGAACTTCGCCTTTCATGACGCGATCAATTTCTTCACGATCTAAAACTTCATGTTCTATTAAGGATTCGGCTAAGGCTTTTAACTTGTCTTTATTTTCTTCTAAAAGTTCTCTAGCCTTTTGATTCAATCTAAAGATTAGATTGTTGATCGCGTCATCAATTTGCTCTGCCATCTTTTCTGACATTTCTTTTGGCTTATTGATTTCTCGACCAAGGAAAATTTCGCCATCTGTTCTTGAGTAGCACACAGGGCCAATATTTTCGTCAAAACCCCATTCTGTAATCATCTTACGAGCGAGTTCTGTAGCTCTCATAATATCATTAGAGGCACCTGTGCTTTGATGATTAAAGAAAATCATTTCAGCAAGACGACCAGACATCATAATCATAATACGTTCTTCAGCATATTCTTTGCTATAAGAGACTTGATCTCGTTCAGGTAAAGACATGGTTATTCCTAAGGCATTGCCTCTAGGAATAATCGTAATTTTATGTAAAGGATCTGCATGCTTACAGAGCAAGTTCATTAAAGCATGTCCCGCTTCATGGTAAGCCGTATTTCTTTTTTCTTCTTCACTCATGAGCAGAGTACGTCGTTCTGAACCCATAGACAACTTATCTCTTGCTTCTTCAAAATCGAGCATAGTGACGGTGCTGTTATCAAAGCGAGCTGCTAGTAGAGCTGCTTCATTCACGAGATTTTCTAAATCAGCACCAGCAAGCCCAGGAGTTCCTTTGGCGATAGATTTGACATCAACGTCACTTGCAAGAGGCACTTTTCTTTTGCGAAGATGGACTCTTAATATTTCTTCTCGACCTTTAAGGTCTGGTAGCCCAACGACAATTTGTCTATCAAAGCGACCTGGACGTAATAAAGCTTTGTCTAAAACATCAGGACGGTTTGTAGCTGCAATTAAAATAACGCCTTCATTAGAAGAGAAGCCATCCATTTCTACAAGTAACTGATTTAATGTTTGTTCTCGTTCATCGTGACCACCACCAAGACCAGCTCCACGCTGACGACCTACGGCATCAATTTCATCAATAAATAAAATACAAGGAGCGTTTTTCTTACCCGTTTCAAAAAGATCACGGACACGAGATGCTCCAACACCAACAAACATTTCAACAAAATCAGATCCAGACATGCTAAAGAAAGGAACACCAGCTTCACCAGCAACAGCACGAGCTAAAAGGGTTTTACCTGTACCTGGAGGCCCGACTAAGAGAGCTCCCTTAGGAATACGTCCACCTAAAGCATCATATTTTTTGGGGTCTTTTAAGAATAGAACGAGTTCTTCTAAATCTTGTTTCGCTTCATCACAACCAGCAACGTCTCTAAATGTGGTTTTATTTTTCCCATTTTGAACTAACTGTTTGGCTTGACTTTTTCCAAATGAAAACATTCCTTTGCCGCCACCACTTTGGCGAGACATCATAAACCAGAAGAAGGCAATTAAGATAATGATAGGTAAAAAGGCAATTAAATGATCGACCCAACTTGTCGTTTCATGAATCACTTTCACTTTTACATTTTTGAACATTTCCCAAGCGGTGATTTGCTCGTTTGAAATTTCAAGCATGTGACTCTTAAAGAATACAGACGGTGTTTTGTCTTTTTCAGCTTGGGCAAAACGTGAGAATGGCTTTGATTGAGAAGAATAAGCTTTTGCTTCTTCTGCATTCATTTCTCTTTTGCCTTCAATAACAACACCATCGGGTGTTTTTTGAAGAGTTAATTGAGTAATGACAGATGTAGAATCAGCCATCATTGCTAAAAATTCAGTTCTCGAAAGCTCTTTTGTGGTTTCTTCGGTGTATAATCGCATCATAAAAAGAGCGATTAATATCATCGTGATTATAACGAAAAAATTCTTATTTCGAAAAGGGGAAGCTGTCTTTGCTTTCGTCATGGCGTCCTTTCAGTAGGTTCAAGTTTTCCGGAAACAGCAACTCCAGGTATCCAAAGTACATCTGCATTTTGAACGAGTAGTGGTAAATAATCTCGAATCCATAAAGGGATTCCTTTTTCTTGTAGCCACTGTTTCAATTTGCGCTTTTTGTACTTAGAACCAGGTGGAGTAAAACGATCGCCTTCTTGACGATAGCGCCATTCACCTGAAAAGCGTTTATTTTTTTCAAAAAGATACAAATTATCAATGTTTTGGGCATCCGCCGTGCTGTAAAACCATAAGAAAAACTTTGATTTTTCAATATGGCTTTCTCGATAGTGGTAGCGATTTTGATTTTCTGTTTGAATAAAATGCAAAAAGTCATCCATTGGAAAGTAGATGCCCATAGAATCGAGTTTTAATCGAAGAATTTCGATTAGTCCGTTTCCCATCTTTGCATAGGCTTCATTCCATTTTTTGCTAGAAATACACAAAACTTTTGAATAAGGAGAGTAATTTGCTGGAAAAGGCCAGTTTTCTTTAGAAACTTCGATAGTCTTAAAAAAATGATTTGCTTTTTCTAAAACTTTTGGATATACCTCGTGGCTTAATGATGCGGTGTGAGCTAAAATAGACATGATGCCTGGTGTTTTCGACTCTAAGTAGGGGAGAATGATTAGCCTTGTTTTGTTACGTGCAAAAATCGTTTTCTGATTAGAATCGTCTTCTCGCCATTTTAGTTGGTGATTCTTTGCATATTGAATTAAGGAGGATTTTGTGAGATGTAAAAAGGGACGAACGACTAGATCATCTCGTTTGGCTAAAATACCTTGAAGCCCTTTAAGAGATGAACCTCGTCGTATTCTCATATAAAGCGTTTCTGCTTGATCATCTGCATGGTGGGCGGTAAGAATGTAATCTAGTTTTTGTTTTTTTTGAATATCAAATAGAATTTGATAGCGAAGCTCTCTTGCTTTGGATTCAAAGGATTCTTTGCTATTAAAAAGCGAAGGGTCTATATTTTGAATTTCAAAAGGAATTTGATATGATTCGCATAGGCTTTTGACTAAAGAAGCGTCGTCATCTGCGTTTTTACCTCGTACGCCATGATTTACGTGGCAGACATAAATTTTAGAAACATTAAGTTCTTTGTAATGGGAGTAAAAATAATGCAAAAGGCAAATGGAATCAACGCCTCCTGAGACTCCTAATAGAAGGCTTTTTCCATAAAATAATTCTACATCTTTCTGAAGAAGCAAGAGCGAGCTCCAGTATGACAAGCTACTTGCGGACCTTGCATTTTGACCTTAAAAAGAAGTACGTCAAAATCACAATCCACCGCCCATTCTACAACGGTCATTACGTTTCCACTCGTATCGCCTTTGTGCCAATATTCTTTGCGACTACGACTCCAAAAGACCATTTCTCCACATTCTACGGTTCTTTTTAAGGCTTCTTTATCCATCCACGCCATCATTAATACATCTAGCTTCGTAGCGTCTTGAACGATCGCAGGAACAAGGCCTTGGGCATCAAATTTTATTTCGGAAAGAGTTTCTTCAAATGTCATTTGAACATCATCCAATAATTAACGTTTCTATTCTCGAATTTGGCCGTTGCCACGGAGTACCCATTTATAAGTACAGAGACTTTCTACACCCATAGGGCCACGAGCATGAAGCTTATCGGTAGAAATACCTACTTCAGCGCCAAGCCCATATTCACCGCCATCGGCAAATCGAGTACTTGCATTTAGCATCACACTTGAAGAGTCTACATTTGCGATAAAATAATCTTGAACTTCTTTATTTTCAGCAATAATCGCATCTGTATGGCGGCTACTATATTTCTCAATATGTTCGCATGCTTCTTGGACATTTGCAACAAACTTAACGCTCATTTTTAATGCAAGATATTCATGATGATAATTGCTTTCATCTCCAATATCTTTCACGCCAGAAATGCGTTTTTGAGCTTCTGAATCACCAAACATTTCGACCCCTTTTTCTCGGAGAGGGGAAATGAATTGTTCTACTGTTTTGTCGTCTATGTCTCTATGGATAAGCAATGTTTCCATGGCATTGCATACGCCAGTTCTTTGTGTTTTCGCATTAAATAAAATGGCCGCTGTTTTTGAAAAATTAGCAGATTTATCTACGAAAATATGGCAAATACCATTAAAATGCTTGATGACAGGTATACGACTTTGCTCTACAACTGCTTTAATTAGGTTTTCACCGCCACGAGGGATAACTAAATCAATCGATTGATTTTGCTGCAAAAGAAAACTCATTAAGGAACGATCAGGAGTATTCACTAGCTGAACGGCATTAGGGTTGACGTGGTTTTCTTCTAAAGCACTTCTAAAAATGTTTGCAAGTTTTGTAGATGTTTCTAATGACTCTTTACCACCTCTTAGTATAACGGCGTTACCCGATTTAAAGCAAAGGGAAGCGCCATCTATGGTGACATTTGGACGACTTTCATAAATAAAGAAAACAGAGCCAATAGGCACAGAAACACGAGATAATTGAATTCCGTTCGTTAATGTATTTTTTTCTAACACTTTATTTAATGGATCAGCAAAAGCAGCTATTTCTTCTACTCCTCGAGCCATGCTTTCAATACGAGCAGGATTCAGTGTGAGGCGATCGATCATCGCGTCTGAAATTACTCCTTTTGAATGTTCCACGTCATTCTTATTTGCTTTTAATATGGAGGGTACTTCATTACGTAGTTTTTCAGCAACGCTTAATAGCACGCTATTTCTTGTTTCAATAGGAAGAACGCGAACTGTTTGAGACGCGTTCCTTGCATTATTTGCTAATTCTAATCCGTATTGTTCGATCTCTGTCATAAGATTTCTCTTTTTTGTTTACCAAGTTAAACCAATGGTGCCTTCTAAGCGACTTCCTTTATAATCTCCAAAATAGAAACTGTAACCGATTCTTGTCCAGAAAAAGTCCGTTGGAGATACTAAAAGAGATGATTTTAATTCAACGTATTGTATTGTGGATTCTTCTTCTAAGAAAGATTTGTCTGTATCACTTAAGGGAGTATGTATATCATATAGATTTCCACCAAATGCAGTATCTTGATCTACAGCGCTTGCTTCTAAAGTCAACTGAAGAAAATTCCACTCAGCGTCTAAGCGAGTGTATAGTTCTTGAGAATTAGGGCCTAAATCAGAGCCTAATGAGCTTCCGTAATTGGAATAAGTATATCCTGCTCCTTTATGGTGGGTATAAACCCAAGGTTCTACGCGTGTATATTCTGTATTAAAGGAAAAGCAGATGGAAGAAGTCGTGCAAAAATCTTTTGCTGTAAATCCAATAGAGGCAGCCCATTTATTGCCCCACCATGAGTCATCAAACATAGAAAGAGGGTTCGCTAAATCATCAAAAAAAAGCTCTCCATAGAATTCATAATTTTTTAGTGTATTTACACGAATATCAAAAGCTAAAGCGTTGTTATCTAAATCGCCTAATAGGGGTTCTGCAAATAAATACGGAATGAAAGGAATTGCATATACCCATTCAAAATGGCGAGAAGTACTATCAGCATCTGGGTTTGGATTTGTTTGATCAAACTCAGTGGTGGTTCCGTAAATAATCATTTCAGAAGCACCTAATTCGATATCAAAAGGTAAATTGATTTGAAGACGGTGTGCATTTAGATATTTGCCAGTATTTTTTTTGTGATATAACTTGGTTGCGTATTGAGTATAACTCAATCGACCAAATTCAAATTGATAGCCAAAATAGGGAGTAGGAGCTGGTTCAAAAATAAAACTAGTCGTATCCATCCAAGGTCTGTAAATATGATTTGATCCTCTTAAGATCACAGGATTTCTTTTCGCAACACCCCATTGAAGATAATCATAACCAGCTAAAATAGTCGTAAAAGGAAGATCGTATTCAAGTGAGGCGCGGAATCGATTCCAACCCTTAGAATTGTCAGACTCTTTTGTGTAAGGGATCCCATCGGATGGATTAAAATGATTGCTATTTATAAAACGATTTGTGTAATCTGAAATTAATTCGTTGTGACTTTCAAAACGAAAAGACTGAGAGAGTTCTCCCATAACAGAAAGCTTAAAAATAGCGCTATTGTCATAATAGACAGAACTATTTTTATAATTTGTACCGCGTAGAGAATCAATTAAAGAAATACGAACATTTAGATTTTTTGTTCCTGTAGAATCACTAAATGCGAGATGCCCTTTTGCTTCTGTTCTATTTGGCAAAGCAAAAAGTAATGTAGGAATTAGGGAGAATATAAAAACTGAAAGTAAAATTTTGTTTTTCATAATAGGTTTATTTTTTGCTGAATACATTTTTTAATAAGCGAAAATGAATACTAACTCTTTCTCTAATGGAAGGAATAAAAAGATAAAACGGAATTCCTAATACAATTCTTAAAAGACTTCTTAAAATTCTGAATTTTTTAGATGCTAGTTTACCTATAATCCCATGATGCTTATAAAAAATATATTCTTGTGATTGATCATGTTGAAGGGCTTGTGATAAAGAGCTTTTGGAAGATCCTCCACCCAAATGAGTGAGAATGGACTGCATTTCAATTAAAAAACGAGCTGAATTTTTCTTTGCTCGTAAGGCGAAATCCATATCTTCATAGTACATAAAAATACGTTCATCAAATCCACCTATTTTTTCCCAAAGAGAACGAGACATCATTAAACAAACAGCATTAATCCAATAAGCTTCTAGTAAAGTCGGATCATCTGTTGGGCGTAGCGTGCCATGCAAATATTCTGCAGCTGAAGATTCAGTTCTAAAAGCATTTAAAATAAATTGAGGCCAAGAAATATTAGAATAATAATTCTTTTGTTCTCGTCCATTGATACTCTTTATACGAGGTGCAATAATGGCTTCATCTGGATGAGAAGCTTGATAGCGAATCAAAGCTTGTTGTAGCAAAGGCAGAGTTTGCATTTTTGGAAGCGTATCATTGTTTAGTAGACAAATAGAATCAAATTCGACGCCTTTTTCTATTAATCGCCGTACGGCAAAATTATTGGCAGCACCAAATCCTTTATTACTAAAAAGTTCAAATACGTGAACTTTCGGAAATTCTTCTTTGATTTTTTGAACCGTATTATCGGTACTTCCATTATCAGCAATAGCTATTTCAAAGCCTCTGTTTAACAAAGGAAGTAAACACCTTAAACAGGCGTTTGTTAAGTCGAATCGATTGTAAGTCACTAGTATGATGGCCGTTTTCATGATTCCGCTCTCTTGGATAAAGAAAATTGGCTAAGCATGGCATAGTTAACGCGTGCCTCTTCTTGCTCTTGAGTAAATGTAGTTAAAGATTTAGAGAAGTAAAATGACTTAATTGTATTTGCAATTGATTTTTCCGAAGTAGGATCAAAATAGATGGCACAAGGGCTTACAATTTCTTCCATGACTGAATCTTTAGAAGTAAAAATGGAGGTTTTTATACCAATACCTATTCTCATGAAGATTTCCCTAAAAAACGCTTGGCAAAAGAAAGTCCAATTACAGAAAAGACCGCTTTTCGAAGTTGCTGTTTTATAGAAGAAGTATTAAAAAACAAAATACTTCGATGACGCCAAACCCAAAATAAATATGAGGGGGCGATCGGTCTTTTTAATCTTATTTCTTGTAAAGACAAAAGTTTTTTCGTAAATGAAAGTTCTTCTATAGTTAAAGGAATGCGATCTTTTTCTTCGATGAGCATTTTTAACCATGTTATGTTCATTTTAATAACTTGTTCCATACTAGAAATTTTTTTTATTCCGACTGCATTATTTTCATGAATACGATATTGTGCCACAGGTTCAAAAAGACTTTGAATGCCATTTCTTTTTTCTGCCATTAATGCAACCCATCTATCATGAACAGTGACTCCTTCAGGAATTGGAAGGATTTCATCTAAAAAACTAGCCTTAAAAAGAGATAAACAGCCCGTTACGTGATTAAATCCAGCTACGTGAGCTAAAAATGGTTGTGTTGAAGAAATATGAGATAGTTCTCTCCAAGAGGACGCTGTGATTTTTCCATTTTCATCAATGATTTGAGCATCTCCAAAAATTAAATCATTATTTTCAATTTTTTGACTTAATAAAAGCAGCTTATGAGGAAGCCAAATATCATCTTGATCTGCTAATGCAACAAGATCTCCAGGGGATTTAATTTTTTGAATTTCTTTTAAAGCATGGTCAAATGAAGCACGATGCCCTTGATTTTTTTCATGGATAATAATTTTTAGTGGTAGTAGGGAAGAAAATTGTTCTAAAATGGAAACGGTTTTGTCTGATGAAGCATCATCTATAGCAATAATCTGATCGGCTTTCAATGTTTGATTAAGTAATGAACGTAAAAATAGTTCAATATATTTTTCACCATTATAAGTCGCTAATGCAATAAAAAGTTTAGGCATATTACAAAAATAGTAGGTTTTTATTATCCAAAAGTATCTCTACAATTAAAAAGAATCAAATTAACAATATAAAACCGTTATCACTTCTTCTCTTTATTGATAAAAAATCCATAAGGAGCTAACGTAATCATTTTTTTATAGATTTATTTTATGAAAAATAAAAAGCGCCTTATTTTGATTTGTGATAAAAACCCATGTACTAGTTTTGGTCGTTTGACATTAGACTTGAAAAAAGCATTGGTTTTACATTATGACGTCAAAATAATTTGGTTAATTACGCCTCAATATTTTTCACAAAGACCCGAGGCAAATAAGGAAGATGAATTTATTACGGCTTCATCACTTTATACAGGCTTTTTTACTTTTAAGAACTCATTAAGCCCCATGGTTCATTCATTCGATCCCGATTTTGTGGTATTGATTCGTCCAGAGCTTGCTTTTCTTGTCCCAAGTGTTAAGAAAATAAATTCTTCTTCAAAAGTATTGGTTTTTGTCCATGATACATTTGCTGAAACCCTTTATCCAAATAGTCTAAAATTCAAATTAATTAACCAATTTTTTATTAAAAATACAGTAAATGCAGATGCCTATATTTTTAATTCCATTTACACTCAAAACGAAGCACAAAAGCATTTCAAAATCAGTCATAAACCATTTTGTGTATTAGGATGTCCTGTTAATTTTGATCTTTTTAAAAGACCAGAGAAAGCTCCCACTCTGGGAGAGAAAAAATCATTTAGAGAAAAAAATAAAATGGTGGGGTATAATGGCTTTTGCTTAAATATCAGCTTAGATGAGCCTCGAAAGAATTTGGAAACATTTTTTGAATTAGCTCGCTTATGTCCTGAAACGGCTTTTGTTCGAATAGGAAAAATAACAGAACGTATAGAAAAAATTATTCAGAAAAAGCAAATAAAAAATGTTTTTCATTTCACAGAAATCACTTCAGATCTTCTGCGAGATTTTTACTGTCATACGGATTTAGTCGTTTATCCTTCTTGGCTTGAAGGCTTTGGCTTACCGCCTCTAGAAGCATTAGCTTGTGGAACGCCTGTGGCTTCTTCAGCAACTTCTGCATTAAAAGAAAATTTAGAAGGCATTACCCCTTTAGTATTCCCTCCAGATGATGTAGAATCTTATGTTGCTATTCTCAAACAACGTTTAGCTGGAGATCCTCTTGTGGATTGGGATAAAGCGAATGCTCTATTAGATCGTTTTAGCTTAAAAAATATATCAGAACGCTTGATAAAATTTTTGCAAATACTCGTCTGAAAATTTAGATAGCAAAGTTGCTTTTTTTCTTTTGTGATAAAATGATTTCATCTTTCTTAGAAAATGAACGAGAATACTTATTTTGAAATTCTTTTTTAAATAAACGAATGTGGCTTTGATTCCCATGTTCTTGAAAAGACATAGTGACCATTCGCGTTCGTTTATGGATAAGATCTCTTTTGTTTTAGATGAATTTTTAAGCTCTACTGGGGATAGAGGGATGGAAAATATTTTTCCTCCTGCATGATACATTCGAAGACCAAGATCAATAAAACGAATGGCTAAAGAAAGATCTAAATCAAAAGCTCCTGTACGCTGAATTATTCTTCTTGAAACAACCATAAGGTATGGCGAAGAAGCAGCTACATATTCAAAGGGATCTCGCGTATGTAGATCTATAGTCACTGGTCCTTTAAGAATATCTATAACATAGGCAGAAGCAAAAGAGGTTTCACTTGAGCTTGCATATAAAGAAGGGGCAAAACAATCAATCATTGGAAAATCATTACATGCCTGTGCTATTTGATTTAAATGCTCTCTTGAAATATTAATGTCATGATGTATAATGATAATCCACTCTGCTGTGGTATTAGGAAGCGCTTCGTTTACATTTAAAGAAGGAAACCATTCTAAAGCGGGATCCTCTATCGGTGGTTCTATTTCTTTTACAGGATAAACAATAATATCGAACTGTTTTCGCATGAGACTAAAAATAAAAACTTAAGCCAAATCGATGTTCTAAACCAAGCCCTTGAGTCAAGTAAGAAAACGAATAATCTAAGGAGAAAATTTCGTGTAAAAAGCCTGCACCAACGCTGAAAAGGCGAGATTCATAGGATTCACTGGGGCGAGAATTTGATGCAAATAGTTCTTTTGCGTCTCGACTAAGATCAAGCCATGTGCGATTGAATCCTGCACGTAGAAAAATATATTTACCCAAAATATATTCCGCACCTAAGGAGACCGTGGGTTGAGAATACCTTGGAAAAGAATTTTCCATCAGTAAACTTAAGCGAGGAATTGTTCTTGGTCTTAAGAATGCGGCAATGGAAATTGTTTGAGCCATCGCATAAGAGTCATTAGAAGAATCATCAACATAGTCTCGTATCATGGAACCAAAATCTCTTGCAGTGAGAGCAAAACCATAACGAGTGCTAGTGGATAACCAAGAAAAGCCCCAATCAAAGGCAAGTGCAATCGCTGTTCTATCGCCAACTTCACCAGAAAGTTTATCCGTGGCTAGCTTCACTGTACTACCAAAACGAAAATGAGTTAATGGAAAAGAGCTTGTTAAAGTAAATAATTGGCTTTGTGGCGAATGAATTTGCCCAGTAGGGTTACCGAATTCATCATAACCATCAATATCTCCGTAACGAATCCAACCGTAAGAAGCTTGTAATGTCATTGCATTTAATTTTCTTGAATATGAAATAATTCCTTGATTATCTGCCCAAGCTCCAGTTTGCCAATAGACGGAAACTGCATTTTTTTTGCCTTCCCCAATTTCTAATCCTGCAGGATTTAGCTGTACTATACTTGGATCTGTAGAGGGGAGAGCTCCTGCAGAACGTTCTAATGACATGTTTCTAGGACTTTGAAAAGTTCTAGAAAAAGAAAAAACTTCAAGCCCTGCCTCATTCTTTTCGAAAAAAGAATATGAAAAAGGAGTTATTAGACCAAAAAATAAAGCAAAAAAGAAAAAAAGTTTAAAAAAGTGCATTTTTATAATTTACAAAATTCTAAACGTTTATTATCTTTGGCTTTGTCGGGTTAATAGCTCAGCTGGTAGAGCAACGCCCTTTTAAGGCGTGGGTCGAAGGTTCGAATCCTTCTTAGCTCAGAAAAAGCCGATCCTTTTATAGGGATCGGCTTTTTTCTTTTTATCTTTAAGGCCTTTATGATGCAGAATTTTTCTCAATTTCTTCAGGAATGTTCTTTAGATACCTTAAATATATGGGATCACCACCCTGCAAGGGGTACTTTACATGTCAGTGGTCTCAATTTATCTGCCGAATCTATCATTATAGCGAGTCGTTTTCTTAAAAATCCAGAAAACATTGTTATTATCACCAAAGATTACAAGAGCTCAGAAGAATGGATGGCCAATCTATCGAGCCTTGTTTCAGAAGAAAATATTCGCTTTTTTCCTTCCATAGGCTTAAAACCTTATGAAGAAAAAGCCCCTTTTGATGGTGTTTTAGAAGAACGCCTTCTTTTTTTCAGAGATATTCAAACATCAGGACCTCTAATCGTAGTTTGCCCTATTGATGCTTTATTATTAAAGCTTCCTGCTCCTGGTTTTTTAAATAAAAAGATTCAATCTCTAAAAGTCGGTTCGATTCTCGATCCGAAGGCCTTAAGACCAATCTTATTAGATATGGGGTTTAAGGAACAACCTATAGTGAGTGCTGTAGGGGAGTTTTCTATTCGCGGCTGTATCGTGGATATTAATGGATTCTTATACGAACATCCTATTCGAATAGAATTTTTTGGCGATGAAATAGAGTCTATTCGCTCCTTTGATATTTTTACGCAACGCTCTCTTGATACCATGGCGGCGATTGATATTTACCCAATGGGGGAATTCAATATTGCTGAAAAAGACAAATTCCATTTTACAGGAGATCTAAATAGTTATTTCTGGAAACGTTCGGCTTATGAATCGTTAACGTCCTCTATTTTCGATTACATAAAATCAGCAAATGTTGTTTTTGATGAATTGTCTTCAATAGCTGAGCACGCTTCTTCTTTAAGAGCTTCTTATGATGTTCAATATCTAGAAGTTGCTGAAGGCCATTTTCATGATTTTACTCCCGATAAAATTTGGTGGCATTTTAGTCATTTTTCATCTTTTTTTGCAAATACTTTTACTTTAGATTTTACACGTGTTCAAACGAATGCATCAAATTGGATGCATTATGAATTACGTACTCAAAATTTTGAAGATTCTGGAATTGATCATGTATTAAAGCAAATAGAAGAATTTACGCTGGAGGGCGGACGAGTTTATATTGTGGCTCCAACTTCAGGTGCACTTCATCGATTGCAACATTTGTTCCATGAAGTCGAGATAGAAGGCTTTTTAGAAGCGTCTTTAACAGAAGGTTTCTGGCTTACTGAAGAGAAGGTAGCGTTCTTAACAGAAACTCGCATTTTCAATCGCCACTCCAAGAAGAGTCGAAAGAAAATGATCTCTGGCTCAATCTCTAACGCCTTATTAGTCGAATCTCTTTCTAGAGGCGATCTAGTCGCTCACGAAGACCATGGCGTAGGGCGTTATCTTGGTCTTGTTCGCGTGGAAGTCAATGGCGGCATGGTCGATTGTGCGTTACTAGAGTATCAAGGTGGCGATCGCTTAAAATTTCCTGTAGCGGATTTGCAAAAAATAGAAAAGCTACAAACCCCTGAAGACGGTGAAGTTCAGCTCAATCGATTAGGTTCTAAAGCTTTTGAAAACTTAAAAAAACGCGTTAAACAAAAAGTCATACAAATAGCAAAAGAGCTTGTAGAGCTATATGCTAAAAGAGAACTTACAGAAGGGTTTGCATTTGCTCCAGACAATAAACTTCAAGAAGAATTTGAAGAATCTTTTGAATATGAACCGACACCTGATCAGACAAATGCCGTTTTAGATATTAAAAAAGATATGGAAAGTAAAAAGCCAATGGATCGCCTGATTTGCGGAGATGTTGGTTTTGGTAAAACAGAAGTTGCCATGCGGGCGGCTTTCAAATGCATCTTATCCAAAAAACAAGTCGTAGTTCTTGTTCCTACAACGATTCTCGCGGCTCAACATTATGAAAATTTTAGAGAACGTTTTGCTGCCTTTCCAGTAAATATTGATTTAGTCAATCGTTATCGATCCGTAAAAGACAAAAAGGAAGTTTTTGAAAAATTAAAGAAAGGGGCTATTGATATTGTCATTGGAACTCATTCTTTACTTTCTCAAAAAATTCAATTTAAAGATTTAGGTCTTTTAATCATTGATGAAGAACAAAAATTTGGAGTTAAGCAAAAAGAATTACTCCGTGAAATGCGCTTATCTGTAGATACGCTCAGCATGAGTGCTACACCGATTCCGCGTTCTCTTCATCTAAGCATGACTGGAGTGCGAGATATTTCTCTTATCAATACACCTCCAATGAATCGCCTTCCTGTAGAAACAAAATTATTAAAGAGAAACGATGTTGTTTTAGCTCAGGCAGTAAAAGATGAATTAGCTCGTGGCGGCCAAGTATTTATTGTCAACGATCGAGTTCAAAATATCTTGCAATTGGCTGATGATGTAGAATCTTGGGCTCCTGAAGCACGGGTGGGTGTAGCTCATGGGCAAATGGCTGACCGAGATCTCGAAAGAGTGATGGAAGCTTTTATTTCAAGGCATTTTGATATATTGGTGAGCACAAATATTATTGAGTCTGGACTAGATGTTCCAAATGCGAATACGATTATAATCATGAATGCTCATCATTTTGGAATCAGCCAGCTTTATCAAATGCGCGGGCGTGTCGGTCGTTCGGACGTTTTAGCCCATGCCTATTTAGTAACTCCTGCGAAAGGTGAAATTTCAGTCGATTCAGCTAAAAGATTACAAGCTTTAGAACAATTCACCGATTTAGGGAGCGGTTATCAGCTTGCGATGCGAGATCTAGAAATAAGAGGCGCAGGAAACCTTCTAGGATCAGAACAACATGGCTTTATTGCTGAAATTGGTTTTGAAACATACGTGCGATTGGTAAAAGAAGCGGTAGAAATGATTCGCGGCGGCACCACAGAAAAACCAATTCAACCACGTATCGAAATAGGCGTAGATGCTTATTTACCAGAAGATTGGATAGAAGATGGCTTATCTAGAATCACATTATACCAGCGTTTAGCTCGAATTACTTCGGAACTTGAAGTAAAATCAATTCGAGAAGAAATTCAGGATCGTTTTGGACCAATTCCTGAACCTGCTGAAATGCTCTTTTTAATTACAGAAACAGCTCTTTGGGCTGGTCGTCTACGAATACAAGGAATTCAGCAACGTCGCGGTATGCTTGCGCTTACCTTTGCAGAATATCCTCCTGTAGACCCGAGAATTTTAGCTGAAATTTTATCTCTATCGCCTTATCCAATGCGTTATTTAGGCTCAACGCCTTTACAAGCCGTTATTGAATTAGGGCGTGGAGATTCGGTTGCTCTAGCAAAACGAGTGCACGAAACTTTCAAAGCTTTTGATTCAAGAACTGGAGGGTAAAAATGGATATTGTAAAAAAGATAGAGGCATTACGAGCATTTTATGATTCGGGCAAAACTCTTTCCTTTTCTTATCGTTTGGCTCAGTTAAAAAAGCTTAAAAAAAGTATTATAAAATATGAAAAACAAATAGAAGAAGCGTTAAAGGCCGATCTAAATAAAAGCGATAACGAAGCTTACATGACAGAAATAGGAATTACGTTATCAGAACTAACGAATATGATTTCGGGCTTATCTTCTTATAT
>JAAYXQ010000268.1 GCA_012515825.1 Fibrobacter sp. | reverse complement strand
TCACCATCGACATAGATGATACATTTTGCTGGAGTGGTCGTGATGCGAATATGACCCTTTGGAATGACCGTTTTGCCACCAAAAGTATTCACTTTATTTGGCCATACATTGAAACGTTCATTGATCAATTCAAAACCTTGGTCAATCACAACTAGAGTATGACGTCCAGATTTAAATTCACGTTCAATAATTGGGCTTTTTCCAAGATCTTCACCACCCAAGAATACCTGACTATTAGGAGGGTCTGTGATAATGGTTACTTTACCGACACCGCCACGAGGAGGTGGTTCTTCTGCAACTGCCATGAAAGCTAAAATAGCGACTAACAGAGCTGTAAGAGAAAAATACTTCATTAAAAAACTCCTAAGATCAAAAGATTTACCACTAAAATATAAAGATTTTGCATAGAAAGTGCCATTTTTTTTAAATCTGGCTCAAAACGGGCCGTTTTCACTGTAACTTTTTTTTAAGACTATCTTTTTTGCTCTTATTTGCCCATGAATATTTTTATTGGTTCTTAAATTCTTTTTTTACGTCGCTTAAAAAACAAACTATTATTTGTAATTCAATCGCTTAAAGGATCTTGAATGAAAGAATTATACAGAAAGTTACTTTCTTTAACTGGTAAACCTTACGGGTTATATAAAAGTTTATCTCAAAAAACTTGGAATTTAGGCGATTTCGATTTAGAATTCATTCATATTCAAGGAGATCCCTATGCTCCTGCTTCTAAGATTCTTTTAACCGCTCCTTTTTCTTGCCTAGGCTTACAACCACAATTTATCAATTCATTCACAAAGCGCCTCGCAACTTCTGACTTTTTACTTCGTCGATTGTCTCAAGCCATCGAAGAATGGAATCCCAAAGACCAACCCGTTTTCACAGTGATGAAACCAGGTCAAGAAGTTGTTTTGCGTAACGCTCTCTGGATTGAAAATGGTAAAGTACAAGTCTGTTTGCAAATAAAACTACCTGGAAATCAGCGAATCATTGATGCAAGTGAAGCTGCTAATTTAATAACCTCCGTTCTCCCAGACTTACTCACTTCTAGCCTTTATGATTTTGGAGGCCAGTTTTTAGAGACTCTTAAAAAACATATTGAATGTTTAGAAATTCGCGAAGCCTTAAAAGAACAAATACAATCCTCTGGCCTTATTGCTTTTATTCCTAATGGCGCCATTTTACCAAGAGCCTCTGGATTATCTGACGAGCCTCTTTTAGAAGCGATTCGTTTTCAATCTCCTGTCGACATGGAATACTCTTTTGATGTCTTAGGGCAAACGATTTCTGGTATGGGGATTCCTAAAGGAATTACCGTGATTTCTGGTGGCGCTTACCATGGAAAATCCACTGTACTCAACGCTTTAGAAAAAGCAGTTTACCCTCATATTCCAGGTGATGGCCGCGAGTGGATTGTGATTGATGAAACCGCGACTCGAATTCATTCTGAAGAAGGGCGTAGCGTGCGCGAAAGTGATATTTCTTTTTTAGTTCGAGACCTCCCTTTCGGTATTAAAACGGATCATTTTTCAACAACCTCTGCTTCTGGCTCTACTAGTGAAGCCGCAAACTTATTAGAAGCCGCCGAGTTTGGGGCCACTACTTTTTTAATAGATGAAGATAGTTCAGCAGTAAACTTTTTAATAAGAGACCCTCGAGTGAGAGATCTTATTGGATCTGAAAGAGAACCTCTCATTCCATTAATTGATCGCATTGTTCCCCTTAAAAAACATGGCCTAAATTTCTTATTAGTCGCTGGCGCCTGTGGAGACTATTTACAAGTCGCAGACCAAGTCATTCTTGTGAATAACTACCTTCCAGAAAACGCAACAGCCAAAGCAAAACTAATTAATGAGCAAAATCCTCCTTTATCAAGACTAGCCGAAGAAGAAAACGTTGTTCTTCCCCTCCAATTTTCTGAAAGTCGTTCTTTTTTATCTTACATTCAGCCTTTGTTACCCCATGTTCGACCATCCTCACCTGTGGAACGTCAAGTGAAGATTAAAATGAAAGGGGATACTTGCCTTCAGATTGGCTTTTTACTTAGCGAAACCAATAAAATTGCAGGCTTTTGTAATACATCTCAGCGTTTTGCTGCTGGCTATATTCTTTTGAATTTATTGCAAAATGCAACTGAAGAACCTTCTTTAGAATTAATTCAAAAATGGTGTGCTCAAATTCAAAATATCGGTTTTAGGAAATTACCTCAAGGCTTTAGTCGTGATCTTTCTTTACCAAGAGTTCAAGAAATTGCAGCCACTCTTCTTCGATTACGCCATTACAGTAAAGCACAATCGAGCGCGAATTAGCATTTTTTTATAAAATAGGCATAGAAACAGCCTATTTTTTTTATCCTCATTGTAAAAAAAAGTAAAAAAAGTTAATTTGCCT
>JAAYXQ010000312.1 GCA_012515825.1 Fibrobacter sp. | reverse complement strand
TTAAAGCAGGCACAAACTCTTGCACTTTTTGTAAAGCAGCAATTGCACTAGTCAATGGATTTCCAGCAAGAGTCGAAAGCACTTCATAAGCTGGCTTCAATTGAGCATCAGGGCATGTAGGAGCAGGTGAAAGCTTCTGCAAAATATTCAAGCTATTAATCATAGTTCCAGTGACTTCACTCCAATGATTCACTCCACAAACTAATGTGGCATCCTTAGAAGTTTCATCGTTAAAGGCACTTAAGATGACTCTATTTGGAATCTTCTTTAAGATCATAGCACCTTCATCATCACCAAATAAGTCATTGTGCACGGTTAACAATACATCATAATCAGCAGCGTGTTTCATCAAGTCATTAAGATTGTTATCTGGAATACCTAAAGCCTTGAAACCAGCACGATTGGCTAAGGGATCACCACTTTTGGCAATGCCATCTGCTTCTACAACAGGGCGAAGAGTGCCACCGAATAGAGAAGCACGATCACCTAAATAATCTTTCAGCATTTTTAATGCAGCGAGATCTTCTAGAGTACAAGCGCCACCAGCAACTAGAGCTACTTTTTTTGCATGCTTTAAGAGATCGGAAACAACGTTCAAATCTCCAGAGGCAAGACGATTTTCTGTAAAACTCATGTAAGCTAAACGACTCGTATTAGAAAGCCAGCTACGATTGACCTCTGGATTGCAACGTGGCATAATGCGCCATATTTTTCCATTATTATGATCAATCCAAATATTAGCTCCTAAAGAATCATCCATAGAAATGGAAGGAGTACGAGAAAGTAACCATACGCGTTGTTGAAAGCGGAAATGATTTGCTGTAAGTGCTCCTACAGGGCAAATATCGGTTACACAAAGATCATACTCGTGATCTAATTTTTCACCAGGGAACGTGGTAATATAAGTATGATCACCACGAGAAGCTAATTGAAGCTGTTCGTCTTTTGCCACATGACGCATAAAGCGAACACAGCGATCGCATTGAACGCAACGTTCTTCATCTAAAGTGACGCGTGGGCCTAAAGCAACTCGTTTACCACCACGCACTTGACCTTTACTATCCACAAAAGCATGATCAGGATTTGCATGATATTGCTTCCCTACTTCTGGACGAAGGCGTGATTCATGAGCACTTTCCATATAGTTTTCTTGTAAAGAGCACTCACCTGCTTTATCACATATTGGGCAATCAAGAGGGTGATTCACGAGCATAAATTCATTCGTGGCCTTACGAGCATTTTTGACTCGAGCACTGGAAGCTGGAGTATAAATTTTCATTCCTGGAGTCACTGGAGTATAACAAGCAATGATTAACATACGGCCGCGTGGACCTTCTTGTTCTACAAGACATTGACGGCAGTTACCAGAAACAGGAAGATAAGGGTGATAACAAATATGAGGAGTCTCAATACCTACAGCTTTGAGTGCCTCTAATAAATTGGTATCGCCAGGAACTAACACTTCTTTATCATCAACAAAAATCGCGACTTTTGGACTGTCAGCAGTAGGTA
>JAAYXQ010000036.1 GCA_012515825.1 Fibrobacter sp. | reverse complement strand
GTATTTTGCCTATTTCATGTCGTTTTTCACCATAAAATACTTTTCTTCTGAATTTCGGTGCAAAAACTATATGATATTTTCGGGTTCCATGTTGTGTGTGCTAAAGTTTGTATATTTTCCATATAAAGTCCTTTGATTTAATGTTTACAAAGTAAACAATTAATCAAAGGACTTTTTATTCATTTCATCATCGCCAGAAGGCTTATTTTGGACCGAGAGCCTAGCTCTCGGTTTTGAAGAAACAAAAAAAGCCCGCATTAAGCGAGCTCTTCTTTTAACGATTTCACTACTAATTATTTAACTAGTATTTTCTGCGTCATATTTAGGTTGTTCCCTAGCACATGAAGTAAGTAAACCCCAGGATTTACACCAGAGAGATCTACAGAAGCATTAGCATGCCCCATCTTAACCACTTGTCCTTGAAGGTTCATCATTTCAAATGAGATTTCAGAAGTGATACCGCTAAATGTCAGGGTTTTCCCTGACACAGAAGCTTGAACAAGTGATTGATTATTACCCCTAGTAGAGATATCGGCAGTTTCTCCTATGTATTCAATATCAGTAAGGGTAAAAGTTCCTTTGATTTCATCGTTGGTGCTATTTTTAACTCTAATGTTAATTGATTTTGAATTTTCTAAAGCAGTTTTCAAAGGATGTTTGTTTTTGTCCCAACCATCTTGTTTGAACTCTGACCAAGGAAGATACAATCTGGTATAATTATGAGATGGATGTAGAGTAGCGTACCATGTGTCAAAGCCATATTCGTCCTCATCCCAACCAAGTTCTAGTTGTAGGGCTAATGGCCCAGTCCAAGCATAGTTTATAATGATACCGCCCATATATGTGATATCGATTGTACCGTCCTTTAACCAATCGAAAGCGATACCTGCTATCGCTGGCGTTGCTGCAGCGCCATCATCAGTAGAAATAGCCACCCGTAAACCAATATCTTCAATGAGATTACCATTAGGAAGGATTGATCCATCACTAGTATCTGTCATAATCAAACTTAAGGAACCATCTTCATTTTCTGAGATGGGTTCAAATGACATCACTTGGTAATATGTGGTATCTCCTGTGTATGGGTACCACCAACCAGCATTATTTTCACACGATTCAGGAACACAAGGTATCTGAACCTGATAAGCTGTGACAGTCATATTCCATAGAGTACCACCTATGGCAAATGCTGATGAAACGGATAATAAGCAAAAAATAGAAATCAAATGCTTTTTCATAATTCCTCCGAGGTATTTATTTAATATCAAGTACATTTTTAATATATATACAATTCTTTAATTACAATAAAAATATTCTTGTTTTATTACAATAAATTGGTTTTATAAAAATATGATTTGAAGTAATCTACTGAATATTATTTCAAGACGTATACTTCAAGTCAGATGTTAATTGTACAAAATATGACACCGCTATAATTACGCAACTTCTTCTACCACAGTAATAAAATTTTATTATGAGATTCCTTACAACAAGCAAATAGCCTGGGATACTCATCTTTGTCAATGGATTGAATTCTAGGTTTAAACTTCAGATAATCTACATCAGACAAACTACGATCAGGTTTACGTGAACCTAGCATTCCAAGAATCAGGGAAACAACGTAGCAATTCTTTACAACCACGGGGGATTCCTGATTTATAAAGTCAAAACCGTCATCATTTTCACCATCGTCCTCACGACTATTGTGTGGATAGAGATTGATGGCAACGAGAGCTTTGGTGGATACAAATGCTTGACATCACCATAAATATAGTATATATTTGAGCAGTAACACTTTCTCGAGGACCTTCGATGATCGAACAACTTCGTGGTATCATGGCTCAAAAGCACCCTACTTTTGTCATTTTAGACTGTGGTGGTGTTGGTTATGGAATTCATGTTTCTTCTAGAACTGGAGATACTCTTCCTGAAATAGGAACAGAAGTCACCCTACTCACGCATCTGGTAGTCCGAGAAGACGCCATGATTTTATTTGGTTTTAGTCAAATTCAAGAAAAAGAACTCTTTCTCCAAATGATCGAAGTAAATGGCATTGGGCCTAAAATGGCTCAACGCATTTTGAGCAGTGTTTCTGTAAACGATTTTCTAAGCATGATCGCCAGAGAAGATAAAGTAGCACTTGGTAAAATTAAAGGGATTGGCAAAAAAACATCTGAAATGCTTGTGCTTGCATTAAAAGATAAAGCACTGTCGATCTCTGCGCTTAGTGGAGATACCACTCCAGAGATTCTTCTCCCTAATGCAATGCAAGAAGCGATAGCAGCTCTTCATACATTAGGCGTAAAAGACCCAGCCGCTAAAAAAGCTGTTGAAAAAGCGGCAAGTATTCTTGGTGAAGCAGCAAATGTCTCTCTACTTATTCCAGAAGCACTTAAACACGTATAAAAAATGGCCGAACGTATTATATCCCCAGAACAAAACATTAATGAAGACTTGGATCAAGAACAAAATCTTCGTCCTTCTTCACTTCAAGATTTTACTGGTCAATCTATTTTAAAAGAAAATTTAAGTATTGCCATTGAAGCTGCAAAACATCGAAATGATTCTCTAGATCACTGTTTGTTTGCAGGGCCTCCAGGGCTTGGAAAAACAACTTTAGCAAGTATTATTGCAAAAGAAATGGGTGTACACATTCACATTACTAGTGGACCCGTTCTTGAAAAAGCAAGTGATCTAGCAGGGCTTTTAACTAATCTTCAAGAAAACGATATTTTATTTATTGATGAAATTCATCGTTTAAATCGAGTCATTGAAGAATACCTCTACCCCGCTATGGAAGATTTTAGGCTTGACATTATGCTCGATTCTGGCCCTGCAGCTCGTTCCGTCAACTTACCATTAAAACGCTTTACTCTTGTGGGTGCTACCACTCGAAGCGGCTTATTAACAGGCCCTTTAAGAGATCGTTTTGGTTTACAATATCGTTTAGAACTATACACCGACGAAGAAATAAAAAAGATTCTATTAAGAAGTGCTTCTATCCTTGGTGTCCCTATTGATGCAGATGCCGCTAAAATGCTTTGTACTCGTTGTAGAAATACGCCTCGTATTGCAAATCGTGTGTTACGTCGCTGCCGTGATGTAGCTCAAGTGCGTGGTAAAGGAATCATTAATTTAGATGTCGCAGAAAAAACACTTTCTATGCTTGGGATCGATTCCGATGGTTTAGACCCCATGGATAGAAAAATTCTTGGCGTCATGATTGAGAAATTTAATGGTGGTCCTGTTGGCCTTGGCACTATTGGCGCTGCTCTTGGTGAAGAACCACACACTATAGAGGAAGTATACGAGCCTTATTTAATTCAAAATGGCTTTTTAGCAAGAACTCCAAGAGGGCGTGTTGTCACATTAAATGGCTACAAAAAGATGGGTGTTCTACCGACTATTTCAGAAAAAAATCAAGCTGAATTATTTTTATAACACTTAAAAATGAGTTGTTGCAAAATTGAATATTAAAGGAAAATCTAATATTCTAGTTAAATTCTGGCGAAATGGTAATAATCAAAGAAATTCCATGCAGGCCATGGAACCCAATTTGCCCTCGAAAAAAGAACATGTCTGGGCTTCGTACTCGAACCCCTAGCCCCCAAGAATTACGTAGATTTTCAGATTTCCAGCTATAAAATTTATCACTAAATAAAGCATATTCATTAAAGAAAACACCATCAATATAACGATCTACAGGCCAGCGATATTCTAAAGAAAGTCCAGCTAAAGCGGGTGCAACTAAAGAAGATGTGTAACCACGCAAAGGATACCTCGAATTCAATGTTGGAAAGGCTTGAAAAGGAGCTCCCCCTTTTTGCATTTCAAACATATTTCTATATCGAAATTGTAAAGCAATAACTTTACGATCTAATAACAAGTCTTTCATTTTTTGAGGATTCCAAAGACGTACACTTTCATCCCATGAAAAATCCGCATATTTTCGACGTATTTCTCTTGCTTCTGAAACACTTAATAAATATTGCGGAGATGTTCCTAAAAGGAAATAATGTTGATAGATGAATTCTAAATAATAATAATCATGATTTTTTTCTTTTCTCCAAGGCAATTCTAAGTCTAGATCTGAATAATTCGAAACCCAAGAATACCCTATATTCCATATCACACGAGACCCTTTTGAAGGGACAAAAGGAAGATCTGTATTATCAAACTGTAAAGAGAACTGAACCCTTTTTTCATTATAATCTTGATATACCCCTCTATCTTTAACATAATAAGTAGGATGATATGTCAGTATAGTATCGTTCACATCAGGAAGATCGGTATTGACAAAGCGAGCGTTAAATAAAATCGTTGCACCCCAATTATTCGTATTTGGCAAAGGATGAGTTAGCCTAGATTCAAAAGAAATAGAAGAATCGGTTTGAGTAAAAGCCTCATAAGTCATTGGAATATAAAAAGAGCTATTTCTATTAGCATCAAAGGATAATCTTGTTCCAAATAACAATTTGGTATTAAAAAGTTTGTCTTTCGAATAACGTATGGAGGAGCGCCAGTCACTGTTAGCGTATAAAGAAAAATTAAAAACAAAATAATCTGATTTAAGAAAAAGATGGCGGTGACGATAAACAACACCCATATGCGTACTAGCTCCAGGATGTAGATTAAAAGTAGGGTAAAGAAAAGCATTTTTATCTTTACCAAAGGAAATCAAATTTACAGCCTTATCAATAACTCTATTATTAAAAGCATACTTCAATGGAGTGGATACAGGGTAAATAGCGGCACTTAAAGCTGGTTGAATTATATTAGAAAAAGGCCAAATTAATACTTCTAGCCATAAAGGTCGTTCTTCTTCAGTCGTATCCGCGGGCATTTCTTCTGAAGAATTTTGAACAACTGTTGAATCATGAACAATTGTTGAATCTTGAGTGAATGCAGAATCATGAACAATTGCTGAATCATGAACGAGCATTGAATCGTTTTCGACCATTGCATTTAGCTGAAAAGGGAAAAGAAATAAAACGATTATATGACAAACAAAAAAAACACGGCTTAGATCTATAGCGTATTTTTTTGTATTTTCATTCTTTGATGACTTTGCCACTCCATGTAATTTAATAAATTATTATCATGTTTTCACTTTTTTCACGAATTTTGAAAAGGACTCACCGATATCCAACGATCATTTTAGTATTATCGTTGTTGATCTCCTTTTTGATGATTATTCCTGTTTCAAAATTAAAATGGGAACTACAACTCATAGATACTCTTCCTGAATCTTCTGAAACAAAAAAAACAGCTCTGGCTCTCGAAGATGAATTTGGTGGTTTAGGTACCTTAACGCTGATTCTTAAGTCATCTGACAGTCTACAAAATGATCGTTTAGTTCATCGTCTTGTTTCTGAAATCAAAAAAAATCCACTCGTTAGTCACGTTCAATTTGAAAATGACACTCACTTTTACAAAGAAAATCAATTCTTATATATTCGCTATCAAGATTTACAGGATATTCATACAAGAATAAAAAAATTAAAAGAAGAAAAAATATTACAAGAAAACCCCCTCTGGGTTAATCTAATGGAAGCGGATTCATTAAAAGAACCGACCATTGAAGAGGTTTCTTTTTCTGACATTGAGCAGAAATATTTAGCAAAGCTTAAGAATTCTTTTCAAAATGATGATGGAACCATTCGAGTTTTAGATATTTATCCTACAAATAATATTTCTTCATTAAGTTCCTCTAGAAAAGTTTATCATTCTATAAAAAAAATTGTGGATCAAGAAAATAAAGATTCTATTGAAGTACAATACACAGGTCAAGTATATCATGTAATTAAAACAGGAAAAACACTTCTCCCTGAATCTCAAAAAATGGGTTTTATTACAGCCTTCTTTATAGCCATTTTGTTATTGATCCATTTTTATAAGCAACCTCAATTAATTATTCCTGCCGCTTTTCCAATTTCAGCTTCTATCTTTTGGACACTAGGATTAGCATATCTTCTTTACGGGAGAATTAATCTTTTTACTCTTTTACTTGCCTTGATTATTCCAGGTCATGCATGTCAACAAATCATTCATCTTTTAAAACGATATGCCGAAGAACGTCGCCAAGGGCTAAGCCCCGCTTTAAGTCTTGAAAGTTCTATTCTTGGAATTGGCCCAGCAACAGCAGCCTCTAGTTTTATAACAGCAACCACTTTACTTTCTCTTGCACTAATGCCTTTAAGTGGTCTACAAGAATTAGGTATTCTTGGCGCGATTGGTGTTATACTAAACTGGCTCTTAGCAAATACTCTTTTACCTTCTATTTTGATTCTTTTACAGCGTAAAAAACCTTTCGAACTACTTGAGCCTAAAGAAGTCTTTTTAATTAATAGGAAACTGACTCTTTCACATCCTCATCCACGTTTTCTACTTTTATTCATATTTTTATTGACCATCATTTTAGCAACACGTGGTATTATTCCAAAGTTTGAATACGACTTCAGCCAAACAGAAAATTTATCTCAAGAAATATATGTGGATTCTCTCTTAAATGAAACGGATTATCCCAATTATGATCCTGTGATTGTCTTGTTTGATGACCCTTCCATGTCAGAAGTATTTTACGATGCCTATTTAGAAAAGCAAAAAAATAAAAAAACTCAAACCATAAACTCTGTAGTCACCTATGCTAATCTACTTCCTTCACAACAAGAAAAGAAAATCGAAAAGCTTAAAGAAATCCGTTCTGAATTATCACCTGAAATACTTCAATATTTTAATCCATCCGATTCGATTAACATTCAAAAGATTTTAAACTCATGGAACGTCACCGAATTAAATGAAAGTGATCTACCTCTTAATATCCGCCATAAATTTGAATCGAAAGATGGTTCTCTTGGAAAATTTGCCTTTATATTTCCAACTCAAAGTACTAATGATGGATCTTTCTGCCGTCGATTCACCAAAGAAATTAAAAGCATTCTTACTCCAGAAGGAAATTCATTCCCTGTGACTGGGCCTGCGATTGTTCGTGCTGATATATTAAACTTAACACTCCCCTATATTCATGAAAGCATTATAGCAGCATGTATTGCCATTCTCTTTTTAACGCTTTTATTATACAATAAATTAACCTACTCTATCTTTGTTTTAACAGCTCCTACTGTTTCTTTCATTTGGATTCTTTCCTGTATTTCTTTTCTAGATATTAAATTAACAGCATACAGTGCTCTTGCCTTCCCGATTTTAATTGCACTGAGTGTAGATGGTTCCATGCAATTGTGGAATGTCTATTTTGAAAGATCGAAAACATCTGCCCTCTCGATTCTAAATCGTATTGGTCCTTCCATTTTCTTATCACAAATGGCGACGCTCATCGGTACTTATGGATTGCTTTTATCTTCTCATTATGGCTTAAGAAGTATTGGAAAAATTTCGATTCTTGGTTTATTTTTCATCATTCTTTCTCACTTTATCTTTTTCCCATTAATGGCTATCTCTCTTGATTTTTACCGTCTCAAAAAGAAATCTACTCACTCCGAAAAACATCTATGAAATCTTTATCTTCTCGTACAGAAAACATCACCCCTTCTTTGACTGTTGCAATTGATACCTTAGCCAAAAAAATGCAAGCCGAAGGAAAAGATGTTGTTAGCTTAGGGGCTGGAGAACCAGACCTAAATACACCTCCTGAAATTTGTAAAGCAGGTATAGAAGCCATTCAAGCGGGCAAATTGCGCTACACCGCTCCTACAGGTATTTTAGCTGTTCGAGAAGCAGTTTCTAGAAAACTGATGAGAGATAACCACCTTACTTATAGCCCTGATCATATCATCATGACAAGTGGCGCAAAGCATGCTGTTTTCAATGCCATTGCCGCTTTAGTGAATCCAGGCGATGAAGTGATTATCCCTAGTCCCTATTGGGTGACTTATCCAGAGCTTGTAAAATGGATGGGAGGAATTCCTGTTTTTATTGAAGCAAGTGCTGAAAATCATTTTAAAATCACCGCAGAACAACTAAAAAAAGCAATTACTCCTAAAACCAAAGCCATAATTTTTAATAATCCTTGTAACCCCACAGGGGCTGTTTATTCTTATTCTGAGCTTGAAGTTTTATCAAAAATCATTATAGAAGAAGATCTTTATTGTATTTCTGACGAAGTATATGAGTATTTCGTTTACAAAAATGCTTTTGTCTCTATGGCATCCTTAAATGGCATGTTTGAAAGAACTATTATCATCAATGGGATTTCAAAATCCCATTGCATGACTGGCTGGAGACTTGGCTATAATGCAGCACCGCTTGCCATCGCTAAAATTATTTCCAAGATTCAAAGTCAAGCCATACACCACCCATCCAATATTTCTCAATATGCGGGCTTAGAAGCTTTGAATATGGATCTTCAATTCGTTTTTTCCATGAAAGATCAGTTTCTTAAACGTCGAGATTATATGTTAGAGAGGCTACAGCAAATCAAAGGCCTTTTTATTGCTCCTCCTGAAGGTGCATTTTATCTTTTTGTTTCTGTTAAAAACCTTTACGGGAAAAAAACACCTCAAGGAAATACGATTTCTAATTCTTCTGACTTATGCCATTATTTATTAGAGACTCAGGGTCTTGCCATTGTTCCTGGCGCCGCTTTTGGAGATGATTCGTGTGTGCGTTTTTCTTATGCAGCTGATCTAGAAACATTAACCAAAGCCTGTGATCGTTTTGAAAGAGGAATTCAAAACCTTGGCTAGTCCATTTCGCATTCTAAGACCTGATCCTACAAAGCCATTTATTATTGGTCGAAGTTCTGAGTGCTCTCTCTCCTTTAAAGACCGATCTGTTTCTCGTTTACATGCAGAAATTACTTTTTCAGATCACCAATGGCATTTTAAAAATCTAAGTCAAACAACGGGTTCCATACAAAATGGTTCTCCCGTTCAAGAATGCGTCATCGAAGATGGTGATGAATTTTTGATTGGTTTACAACACCTGCGTGTCACATTAAAAAACGATGAACTAAGTCTATTACATGTTTCCATGCAAGATAAAATGGATCCTATTTCATTATCTTCTACAACCCCTTTTATTTTAGGGCGAAAAACACCTGAAAATAATACGAATGGAATTAGTCACCCTGCTTGCCCTCTTAAATTAGCCAAAATTCTTCTCTTAAATTCCAAATGTCTCATCTTATTTGAAAAACATATTCATACAGAATCAGGTCGAAGAAAGAAAAAGATTATTCTTGAAAACGGAGACTCCATTCGATTACCTTGGTGCTTTATTGTTTTTCAAAATGAAAAGCTTTATATCCATGAGCATCACATTGGTTTTGACGTTCTTGTTAAAAATCTCCATGTTTCTGTGAAAAGAAAAATGCTTTTAAAAAACATCCAATTTCAAGTCACAGCAGGTGAAATACTCGCCGTCATAGGGCAATCAGGGCAAGGGAAAAGTACTCTACTTCGAGTTTTAAGTGGTAATATCAAAGCCTCAGAAGAAAGTCAAATTTTAATTAATGGCGTAAATTACCGAAAGAAAAAGATACGAGAACTATTAACTATTTTACCCCAAGATCCATTAGTTCGAAAAGACTTTACTGTAAAAGAAACTCTTTTACACAACGCCCGTATTTCACTTCCTAAAGATTATTCCAAAAAAGAAATCGAAGATCGACTATATCAATTTACAGAATTATTTCAACTGGACGGAAAAGAAGACAATCTAGTTTCTACTTTAAGTGGCGGAGAGTGCCGACGAATGGCTCTTTCTGGAGAATTGATGGGGGCTCCTGGGCTCATTTTATTAGATGAACCATTAGCAGGCTTAGACCCTGTGAACGCGAAAATATTATGTGCTCATTTAAAACAACTTTCTTTTTTAGGCCATTCGATTATTATCACTACGCATAGCTATGAAGCACTGGATATAGCAAATAAAGTTTTGATATTACATCAAGGGGAACAAAGCTTCTTTGGTTCTCCTAAAGAAGCCTGTCTCTACTTTAATTCAGAAAATCCTTCAAAAATTCTTTCTTGCTTAAATGATGAAACAGCCTCTCAATGGAAAACGTCTAAGCATAACACACCCCTTTCTTTAGAACAATCCAATGCAGAAAATATTTTCCCTTCGATTTACAGAAAATCTTTTTTCTTCTATTGGACTTCTCTTCTTTTTAAAACCTTTTTTAGGGATAAAGGGAAAGTTTCCGCTTTAATATTACAGCCTTTGATTATTGGCTTTTTACTATCACAAATTTTTTCTAATCAATCCTCTTTATGGATTATTGCATTTGCTCTCATTTTATGCGGGAACTGGTTTGCTCTTTCTATTTCCGTTCGAGAAATTGTTTCTGAAAAAGACTTACTGACTCAAGAATTTCGAAAAGGAATGCCCGTTTTTTCATTATTATGTGCAAAAAGTAGCGTTTCACTTCTTTTTTCCTTCGTTCAGATCACTCTCTGTTATCTTTGTTTTGGGCCTTTCCTTGAGATTTCACCTGCCCTTATTCCTTTGCTATTGATCGCACTTACCACGCTATTACCAGCTATTGCTTCTGGTCTTTTTATGAGCACTATTTCTAAAAACGCAGGTCAAGCAAATGCCTTTTTACCTTTATTGATTATTCCACAGGTCGCCTTAACGGGTGCATTAATCCCTCTAGATCAAATGCAAACCATTGGACGGGCAATATCTACTATTATTTGGTCACGTTATAACCAAAACGCGCTTCAAAATTTATTCACACAGACCCCAATTTCCTCTTTAAATATTATTATTCCTCTTATTATAGCGATTCTAATTTATATTATTACATTATTCATGCTTTATAACTTGAAGAAGTCAAAATGAATCCTGGCCCTGTTAATAACTTTAAAAAACTACCTTGCGCTTTTAATAGCAACTATGAGTTACTTGATGTTTTAGGTAAAGGTGGAATGGGGTATGTCTATAAAGCACTTGATAAAAAATTAAATCGAGAAGTCGCTCTGAAAGTCTTAGATACTTCTTCAGATGCCGAATCGGTAAAGCGCTTTTATTTTGAAGCTCAAGCCATGAAAGAGCTTGATCATCAAAATATTGTCCACGTATTTGATTTTGGAAAACAAGCAAACCAGCTTTTTATTGCGATGACGTATGTCAAAGGAACATCCCTTGCAAGCGTTCTTCAAAATAGAAAAGAGCTCGATTTTGAAGCCATTGAACTCATTGGAAAACAAGTGGCTCGTGGCCTTTTGTATGCTCATAGTAAAGGCATTATTCATCGAGACATCAAGCCTTCTAATATTATGATTACACAAGATAATCGTGTGTATATCATGGATTTTGGCATCTCTTACATTCAAGAAATGGAAAAAGAGCGTTTAACCATGACGGGCATGACGATGGGAACTCCTGAATACATGTCTCCCGAGCAATGTCATGGCGATGAAATTACGATTCAATCCGATATTTATAGTCTTGGAGTGATTCTTTTCGAAATGACTTGTGGAAGGCTTCCGTTTACAGGCAATAAACCTATAGAAATTGCAATCAAACATGTTCAAGAAAAGCCTCCTGTACCAGATACCCTCAGGCAAGATGTTCCTCAAGAACTCTCTTTTTTGATTTTAAAATGCCTTAAGAAGAATATGAACGAGCGCTATCGCGATATGCAAGAACTCTTAGATGCGCTTGACTTGATTTTTCCAAAAGAAGGTACATCTAGTCAGAATGTGATTCGTCCAAAAAAAAGAATCACTTTAGCTCACTCGAATAAAACATTTTTCTCTTCTGCATCCAAAATTTCTAGTGAAATCAAACGTAAAAAGCTAATGATTCTTGGCATTTTAATGTTTCCATTATTAATCATGCTATTAATCATGTTGATGCTTACTCATAAACCTGCAAGTGTTCTTCAGCAAATTACTGATGTAAACTTACGCGCTTCTTTTGAAGAGAAAAATCTAGAAGGAGATTCTCCTTCTGGGTATCCTCCCGAAAATTTAATCGACCAAAATATCAAATCAGCTTGGTTATTTGCCCCTCCTGTGAATATTAAAAATCCGATTTTAGTGATTGAATTTCCTGAACCAACTATAATCACTCATTTTGGAATGGCTATTGGATATCAAAAATCCATTGATGATCATTTTGGAGATCGTTTCCGAGTTTTTAATAAGCCAAAATCTCTCATATTAAAAACGAAAGAAGGCATTAAGCAAAAAATTGTTTTTGATAACATTAAGGGAATGCAATACCCAACGATTAATGCGATTGAAACAAGCGAGCTCCAAATATTTCTTGAAGATAGCTACGAACTAGAATCTTCTAAAGATTTTGCTATATCTGAAATACGTTTGCTTGGACTAAAATTAAAATGAAAGACCATTCCAATAATACCAAAAAAGGCCGTATTGCAGAAACTTATGCTGCCGCCTATTTAAGAAGACAAAATTATACTTTACTTTCAAGAAATTATTCTTTTGCTGGTGGAGAACTTGATATCATTGCAGAGACACCTGAAGGCGAAACGGTTTTTACAGAAGTAAAATCGGTATGGAACACCAAAAAAGGAAGCGCCTCTTATCGAGTCTCACGTAGAAAACAAATCAAAATCTGGAAAACTGCTTGTCATTTTCTTCATTTTCATGGAGGAGAGAACAAGCGTTGCCGTTTTGATGTGATTGCTTTAGATTTAAATAATATTAATTTTAAATTAACTCATTTCAAAAATGCCTTTGATGGGCCACAAACTTTTCACGAGTGTCAATATGCGTTTTGAAGTACATCCTATTAATCCTCAAGCGAGAACGGTTAAACTCGCTGCATCTCTTTTAGAAGATGATGGTCTTCTCCTTTATCCTACAGAATCTGGCTATGCCATTGGCTGTAATGCAGAATCCTCAAAAGCGATTCAAAAACTCTATGCATTAAAAAAACCATTAAAAAAATTCTTAATGGCATTAATTCTCCCTGATATTCGATCAGCCACAGATTATGCACACGTTAGTAATTTTGCTTTTAATATCATGAAGCCAAGGATTCCAGGGCCATATACCTTTATTTTACCTGCAGCTCCCCATATTGCTAGAAAGCTAGATGTGAAAAGAACAGAAATTGGTGTTCGTTTTCCTACGCATCCATTTTTCAAAGAATTATTTCAACATTATAATAAACCCATACTAAGTACAGCAGCTAAAATTTCAGAAGAAGAATTAACAGATCCAGACGCTCTATGGGATTTATTTCAACATAGCGTAGATATGATGATTGATTGCGGCGAAATAGAAATTTGCCCCACAAACGTGATAAGTCTAGTTGGTAACGACATAGAAATCATTCGTGGTGAACTATTGTAAAACAGTTTTTATTGCTTTTGACAATCTATTCTCGCTAAAAAATGAGAATGTTTTTTAAAAAAGCATCCAAATACCAACCCAATAGATAAGAATACCTAATGAAATTTCTTTAGGCTTATTCTTAAAAAATTGAACGAAAAGGATGCCAGCAAGTAGAAGAATCATTGATAAATAACTCACGGTTTCTCCACGATAGGCTAGAGAAAGTGAGCCAAAGAAAAGAATCCAGAGCCAAAAGCCTTGAGCTAAAGACATAAAGAAAACTTGTTTCTTAGTTAACGTTAATGTTGAAACACATAAGCAAAAAGCCCACATTTTTAAGGGATAAAACTCCATCAAAGGGCTTTCCATATCTCCTACTAAGAACGTAAAGATCATAAAACTACACAAAACTAAGGCGAGTAAAACACCCTGACGGGCAATGGAACGAGAAGACGACCACAAAAAATAAGAGGGTAATAAAGCAAAAAGGCAAGCTAAGGAATTCATGATTGGAGTCATTTTTTTTCCTCCGCTAGTTTGTACATGAAGCGAATTAATGCTCTCGCTTCCGATTCTGAGAGGCGATCCTTAAATGGATTCATAAATGCTCGGCCTTTTAAAACGACCTGAGTTAAGGAATCTTCCCCTTGTAAATTCAATCTTTTTAACGTGAGATCTTGAATTTCTGGATAGAATTCGTAGATGAATTTTCTGTTTCCTTCTCCATCAAGCCCATGGCAAGAAGCACAACGACTTTTCCACAAATCAAAAGTAGAGCGTTCTTTTTCTGATGTTTGTTCTACAGAAATTATTTTGTTTTCTCTTCCTAAGTTAGTATCCCCACCCGCATAAAAAGCCCCCATTAGAAATCCCAAAACTAATAGACAAGCCCCTGAAACAAGATAAAATCTGGGTTTTGAGACAATAGAAAAAAGCTCTATAACAAAAAAAGATAATCCTACGATTAATGATAAAACTGGAAATAAAGCAGGAACCCAATTAATTACAGAAACAGTAGAGTCAAAACGGTAATTTAAGAACCAAAAAAGGATAGTGATAATAATAGCAGGCACTATTATTTTGAAAATCATCCCGTTAGAGTACTTTTCAGAAGTTTCTTCTGGTACTGATAGTAAAATTTGAGGACAATATTTTTGAAATAATAATACACCTCCAAAGAATACAGATAAAAACAAACCTATTCCTAAAGCAAACCATCCCCAATCGACTAAAAGCCATTCTATATTCGTATGGATAATTAAAACGTATCGTTCAATCCACATAGCGACTAATACCGAAAATGAAACGAAAAGACGGACTGCTTTTGTATTTCGAAAGCGCGGGAGCCAAAATAATTGCACAAAAACAAAACCAAAAAGTAAAACAAATGAATGCATTACGCCTTTTTGAATAAATTCCCAAATCCAAAAAACGAGTAAAAACCAAGATCCAGCAACAAGTATTTCTTCAATTTTACGCACTCGCCTTTGCATTATTTCTAATAAAAATAGGACAAGAGCTAACCCAGAGAATATGGCTCCAATAATGAAGTAAATCGGGAAATAAGCTCCTTGCCATAAAGAGTCCGTTGTTACCGCAAAATCAAGACTCACAATCGTATGCACCCATAACACCAAAGGGAATAAGATCCAAGCTAAGACTTTTCTGGTTTTTAAGAAAGACGGAATTTTTAGGGAAAGTATATGAGAAATAAAAAAAACAATTGATAAGCAAGCATAAGCTCCGATGGCTAAAAAATCCCATATTAGCGGAGAATTAAAATTCACAAACATATCTCTTTCATTAAAGAAAGGGACTAAAAAATAAAAGCGAGAGACAATCCCTAAATGAATCAAAGGGAACAAAGCGGCAACAAGTATCGCAGCAATCGTCGAAAGTTCGGCAACGAGAGATATTCTTTTTTGAAATCGGACCTCAAAAATTAAAAGTATTGCCGATAAAAAAGTACCCGCATGAGCTAAGCCTATCCAAAAGACGAAATGAACAATAGGGGTTCCCCAAAAAAGCGTTTGATTTAAAGCCCAAGAAGCGGGGCCTACACTTAGAGCCTGAAAGAGAGTAGAGCTACCTGGAATCAATAAAACTAGCCCAATAATAAAAAGCGTTTTGACCATCAGCGCACTCCTTTGAGGTAAACGACTGAAGGGTCAAAAGGAGCCATGGACGCAAGAGTATAAATGCCTCTTCCTTTCGCTTTTTTATAAAGCTTCGAATTAGAATCAAGCCAATTTCCAAATTGAATTGCTCCCTTAGAACACGCTTCTGCACAAGCCGTAGTCAAAGACTCTCCACGAAACTCAACTCCAAGAGTTTTAGCTTTGAGTCGAGCATTTTGGATTCGATGTAAACAAAGAGAGCATTTTTCTATTACTCCACGTTCTCTTATAGGCACTTCTGGATTGGCAATATACTGTAGTCCCTCTTCTAACGCATCTACATAATTAAATTTTCTGATTTTAATAGGGCAATTAACGCCACAAAAGCGAGTGCCCGCACACCTAGCAAAGACCATCGCGCTTACCCCATCAGGAGAATGTGTCGCCGCTCCCGTAGGGCAAACTTTTTCACATGGAGCGTCTCCACAATGAAAACACATCACTGGAATTTGATCGCGCATCTCCATCCAGTGCATATAATTATTTTTAGACGCTTGATATTCATTCACCAACGGAATATTATTTTCCAAATTACAAGCTAAAATGCATTCGCCACAACCATCACATAAATCTAAATCGATTGCCATCCCAAAACGGTTTATTTCATTAGGGAACGCTTTTAATGGACCAGGTGTTTTGATAGGAACAAGAGAATCTAAAGGCTTCTGATTTTGCATCGCCTTTTTAATTTCACCCTTGATTTCTGGAACAGAAACGCTACGAACTCTAGAACGGCTTTTTTTCCCTTGATTCCTGCATCCAAAAAAAAGAAATCCACCTAGCAAAGCAGCAAATGATTTAATAAAAGTTCGTTTAGAAATCAACATAAATTACCTATGACAAGAAGCACAATCGGTGGCCGAAGGGGCAAACCCACGATCTCCACGATGACAAGAAAGACAATCATTCATCAACATGAGCGGAGCCTCTCCTCGATCCCAAGCACCTTCACCAGAATGGCATTCCTGACAAGAGACACTCGCTTTGGCATGCACGCCATGATGAAAAACAACATGGGAAGGCAAACGACTTTTCCTTTTCCATGGAAAATCAGGCGAGCTTTCTAGAATACTATCTAAAACCGCAATTCCAGGAGATTCTGTTAATGGCAACCGATGGCAATCCATACAATCGGCCTTAGAAGGTAAAAAAGCCTCTCTACCCGTCTGCGCCCCTGAATGGCACGCTTCACACGAAAGCCCAATGGAATCTCCATGTAGAGAATGTAGAAAAGGAATTGAAGTCTTTTTCATATTAGGAGACACAGACGGCGAAAAGAAAAAATCAGCTAAAATTAAAGCTGAAAAAAAGAGAAATAGGAGCAATAAAATACCTTTTTTCATCGAGGCCTTTCGGGATCTTTAGGATTATCTAAAAGGTAAAATAACCAAGAAGAAATAACCTGGGCATCTTGTTGTGAAAGAGGTTCTAAAGTCATTGGAGGGTATTTTTCTGGTTGTTTGGGAGTGGGATTCATTAAATAGCGAACCAGTTCCTCCTTTTGATCCACATACTTCTGAATATTTTCATCCATACGAGGCCCTGCAAAATCTCGAGTCCAACGATGGCATGCATAACAATCCTTATTATAAATCAGTTTTCCTTCTTTTTTTACATTTTCTGAAATTTTAGGCAAAATAATTGCCTCTGCCGCAAAAAGCGAGCAAATAAACAAGAAAATAAAGAAAAAAAAGCGACTCCTCATATACACACCTTTATATAACTCTTTCTTTAAGAAATATAAAAGATTAAATCCTAAAAAGTTCAGAATGTATCCAAACGCTCCCTTTTTAGTATTGGTTTTGTTCCATGATATTTGTAAGAATCAATCATTCTGATATAATCTAATCGTATTTTTCTATATTCTTGCTGTTTTTAGCTACGGATTTTTCATGAATTTTCTTGCTCTTTTATGGATTTCAATTAGCCTAGGAATGGATTGCTTAGCCGTTTCTATTTCTACAGGCCTTTGCCATTGCTCCTTAGCCAAAAGAAAAATATTCGGTATGGCTTTTTCCTTTGGGCTTTTTCAAGGTGGAATGACTCTTTTAGGAAGCCTAATTGGAAACGTCGCTCAGAACTCTTTCAGCTCTATAAGCATCTATATCGCCTGTGCCATTTTAGTTTTACTTGGCCTTAGAATGCTTTATAACGCTCTTTTTTCAGATCCTGAAGAAACATCTTTTGCTAATGTTTCCATTCGCCGTTTGATAGTCCTTTCTTTTGCCACAAGTATTGATGCTTTTGCCGTTGGAATTTCTTTAGCAATCATAAAAACCCCAATTATTAAAGCGGCATTGATCATTGGACTCACATCATTTATAATGAGCATTTTAGGCGCCATAATTGGTTGTTACTCTGGTAAAAAATTAAAGAGTCGAATCCCTGAAGTTTTAGGTGGCCTTATTTTAATTTTTATTGGCATTAAAATGCTATTTTAAAAATGTTATAAATAGTTTATGAATTCTATCAAAAATTATTTTTATAAAAACATTCAAAAGTAGCCCCAACCGTTTTTAAAGGCTTTTTATGAACTCTTCTTCAAATGATTTTCTTAGATACCAAGAGCTATGCCAAAAATTAAATGAGGCAAGCAAACTCTACTATGAAAATGCCTTTTCACCTATGAGTGATGAAGAGTTCGATATGGGAATGAAGGAGCTAGAAGCTCTTG
>JAAYXQ010000035.1 GCA_012515825.1 Fibrobacter sp. | reverse complement strand
TATGATGGCGAGTTCCCATAAAGGAACAGCCGTTAAGATATTTGTCAAACTATTTATCATAAGTGAAAAGATAATCGTTAAAAAATAAATGTCAATCTAGCGAAAGAGGACGCCAGCGCTCTTTTTGATACTTTTTCAAGATTATAATTTGTTTTTCAAAAACTTTTGCATTTTTATCTTTGTTTAAGGTTTCCACTCGTATGATAAAATTACCAATAGTCTCACCTTCGCCTATACGATAGCCCATCTTTTCTAAAATACCTAAGGCCTTTTTTAATGTAGAACGCCATTCCATTTCTCGAGTATCGAAGTGATAAGAATACAGTCTTCTTTTTCTTCTTTTAATAAAAAAGAAAACACCAAAAAGTAGAGCTATAACCAGATAAAATTCAAAACTCGTTAGCCATTTTTCGGTAATGACTTGCCAAGTATCGAGTTTTTGCCTCCATGCCCCTTCTTTAATCACATGCATCACATACGCCGTTTGTGCTTTTATTTTTTCTTGCAGCCGAGTCCAATAGCCCTCAATTTCATCGCTTTGAGCAACTATCGGAGTCGGATCTGTAATCTTCCATGAAGAATCAAAATACTCTACCCAAGCATGAGAATGTCGCCTTCTAAAAAAAGAATACTTTCCATTTTCAGCAAATTCAGGAAAAGCAAATCCTACGACATAGCGTGCAGGAATTTTTTGATCCCGTAGAAGTAATGTTGCTAAAGTCGCGTAGTACTCACAATAGCCCGATTTTGTATCCCAAAAAACTTGTAAGGCATTATTTTTTTTCTTTATCGGTAAATAAAGGGAATATCTAAAGTGAGTTGCAAAGTACGATCGTATGCGTTTTACTTTTTCGCTGACAGATAAAAGTGTATCAAGCCCCATTTCTAAAGATGCTTTTCTCACTAAGGCAAGATCTCTTTTTTCAATACTTAAAAAGGAGCTTGTAAAAGCGGTATCTAAAGAAACTGAGTTCTTAAAATAATACCAATCAGATCGTTCTATTCCTGGAGAATGCCAAACCCCTCCGCGATAATAATACACCGAATCAGCCGCCTTTACAGAGACTCCCGTCGCATTTGAAGGAGCAAATAAATAATGAAAAGTATTCAAAGCGGACTGAACCCAAACTTTTTCTACTGGATTTTCAGTCTTAGATTCTAATTCAAATAAAGCGTAATCGACTTCATAACGTTCTGGATAAAAGACGTCATAATGATTCGAAACCTTCCATAATCCTTGAAAGAATCGTTCATAAGCTACCGCTTTGAAATAGATGGGAGGAGTAGAAGTCCATAAGCGAAGAACGATTTGATCATCATATTTAGAGTCATAGTTTTTTTCGAAAGAGCCTAAAGAAGCCACAGGATCAAAGCCCATAATATGACGGCTCAAATAATAATCTTCTCCCCAGTTTCCAGATCTTTTTTGAGTTTGATTTGCCTTAACTGTCGTAGAAATAAAGAGAGTTAAAAATGAAATAAGAATAACAGAAGTTAAAGAAATAAGCCATTTAGCAAGTGATAAACGAGGACGAATATGCCATAAAAACACTGCTATAAATAACACCGCAATGACTACAGAATATCGGTCTGGATTTCGAATAGAAAATAAAAAAGCCGCTAATGCATTAAAGCGAACAAAGACGAGCTCGCCGCCGCGACCTAAACTACGCCATTGCATTAGAGCTAAAAAGAGACAAAACCAAGCGGGAATAAAGAAAAGCCATGGTGAGATTTGCCCTTCGATACTTGGAGATAAAAACCACCAAAAAGAAAAAGGGATAATAGCAAGATAAAGAATTCCTTTATGCAATTGAGCGACACGACCACTTCTTTGTCGAGAAAAAATCCACGTGGCAAATAAAAAAGCAGCTATAGCTAAAAAAACAACTCCCGACTGGTAGCCTAAAAATAAAATACAGATACTGATTAATGCAAAAATGCTCCATGGATTCATAAAAACACCTCTTCTTCATTAGAGGGGTCGAAATACATAAGAGAATCATCGCCACCAGTTTCATCTGATACGACAATTTGTTTTTGAATTAAGTTCGAGGCATTCGGAGAAAGAGTTATCGCAAAAACAGGCCCCATCGGAAGAGCTTCTGGAGACCATATTCCAGGAGGCTCAGATGATTTAAATCGAGGAGTTTCGATGCGCGAGAGGGCTGCCATCACTAAATCCAATTTTTCTCCGCGAGTGAGGTCAATTTCTTGGTTATTAATAAAAAAACGCCCTAATATTTGTCGTTCTTCAAACCAGGTCGCCATTGCAGCAGCAAGAGCAATAGCTTTTTCCATAAAAATTTTCTTCGAAAAAGAACTAAAACGAATATCTAAAACAAAAACGACTGATGACCCTTCTTCTACACTAAATTCTTTTGTAAATGGCTTTAGATAACGAGCATAAGCGCGATGATCGATATCACGAACAGAATCCCCTTCTCGATAAGGACGAACGCCCGAGAAGTCTACCCCTCGCTGAAGAGATGGCATCAATAATAAAGCAAATTCACGCCCAGGATGCCCTTTTGTCAAAAAAGAAAATTGACTGATTTTAAGACGCTTTGGATAAACAAGAAATTCAAGAGAGCCATTATAAAATACGGGCGTTTGAATTAAGCCTAAAGGATCAGGCACAAGAGCCGCAATATTTTTAAAAATATAAGACCCGCGATGAGCCGTTTTAATTTTTAATTCGACTGATTCTACTTCGTTTGTCTTAAAAAAACGAGAGACACAAGTCATTTTTTTTAAGGAAGGTGATGCTCGAAAAGCATCTATAGAAACGGAAGGATAATCGTCCAAAGCTTGAATAGAAGCGACAAGAACGCCTGTTTCTTTTTCTCGAACGGGTAAAATAGAAACAGAAATGATTTTTACTTTTGGCTTTCTCTCTCGAATAATAAAAGAGGTTAATAAAAGGGCAAAAAGAAGAACTAAAAAAAAGCGAGCTAAATATGCCCCTGGAACCATAAATAAAAGTAAAGCGATCCAAGCAGCAGAAATGAGAGCTCGCCCTGCAGAGGTAAAACGCTCAAACCAAAAATAATAGAGACGAATCAAAAGACCTTCACGATAAGGCGTTTCAGGAATTGCTTTTTGATAGGCTCTTAATTTTTCAAGCAAACGCATATTTACCGAGGAATAGGGATATTCTTTACTATTTCTTGGAGAATCCCTTCTGTCACTCCAAAACCCGATTCTATAGCGAAAATACGATGCGCCATCACAGATTTTAAGACAAATTGAATATCTTCTGGAGTCACATAATCTCTTTCATCTAAACAAGCATTCGCCTGAGCCATTCGAAGTACAGCAAGACCGGCTCTTGGACTTGCTGCTAGACGAAGCCCCGCATGAGAACGAGTCGCAAGAACAATAGAGATAATATATCGTTCTAAAGCTTCTTCCACATGAGTCTTTTTTACTTTTTCTCGTAGGATTAAAATCTGATCTGGGGTAATTACTGGTTGTAAAGAGTCAAGAGGCCTTGTAAAACGTTGTGACCGTAAAATATTCAATTCCGTTTCTTCATCAGGATACCCAATCGTAAGACGAATAATAAAACGATCCATTTGGGCTTCTGGTAAAGGGAAAACACCATGAAACTCCACAGGATTTTGAGTGGCTAAAACCATAAAAAGAGCTGGCAATTCGTGACGAGATCCTTCTAGTGAAACTTGACGTTCTTCCATGGCTTCAAGCAAAGAACTTTGCGTTCTAGGAGAAGCTCTATTGATTTCATCGGCAAGCAAAATCTGCGTAAAAATAGGGCCACGATGCACTTCAAATGTTCCAGTATTTTGACGATAAATCGCTCCTCCAGTCACGTCTCCTGGGAGTAAATCTGGAGTAAATTGAATACGCGAGAAATCGGCACCCACTAAAACAGCAAGAGCTTTTGCGAGAGTTGTTTTACCAGTCCCAGGAACATCTTCTATTAAAACGTGACCATCCGCTAAAAGAGCATTTAATAATAGACGGATTTCTTTTTCTTTACCTAATAAGACATGATTCAGTGAATTAATTAATTGTTTTAGCATAAAATTAAATTAGCTTTTATTCGCTTTCATTCACGATTAAAAATCAAAAGAAAAAAAACAATGTGATATGACTCCAGACTATTTTTTCTTGACAAATATGCTTGAAAAGCAAATAGACTTTTTTCAAGAATTAAAACGATACTTACTATTTTTCAAAACATTCTATTTTCTCAAATTCCTTTTTCATTAAATTCACAATCGTTTCATTATGAAACATTTCATTTTTTTCTTATCACAAAACCTTTTTTTTTGAAATAAAACGGCATTTTACTTTTTAGGCACGCTTTTTGCTTATCGTTAGGCAAACCAATTTATTGTTTTTTATTTTTTAAGGAATTGAAATGGCTGACCAAGAAACCAGTAAAAACATAAATCCAGAAGAAGATGATCTTATTCGTGAAGCAGAAGCTTGTGCTTGTGCAAACGAAGAGGCTTGTACAGATAAGACTTCAGCTGATCCTGATGTAAAAGAAGAAGAAAACAAGGAAAAAGAATCTTCTGAAAACCCAGCTTCTGAAATTGATGTTTTAAAAGCAGCTCTATCTGCATCTAACGATAGATACTTACGTTTAATGGCTGAATTCGACAACTATCGTCGCCGTACAGCTAAAGAACAGCTTGAAATCATTGAAACGGCTAATGCAAAACTTTTAGAAAAGCTCTCTGAAGTGTTAGATAATTTTGAACGGGCCTCTCTTCCAGAAAATCGTGGATGCGATATCGAAGCCTTTGCAAAAGGGATGAGCATGATTCACGATCAATTTGAAAAAACTCTTCGTGATGCAGGCCTTGAACAAATCAATCCTGTTGGAGAATTATTTGATCCTTCTTGCCAAGAAGCTCTTATAAAGCAACCTTCCGAAGATATTGAAGAAAACCATGTGATTCAGGTATTCCAAAAAGGATACCGCTTAAAACACAAAATTATTAAAACGGCAAAAGTCATCGTCTCTGCTGGGAAATAACATTTTTAACCTTATGGACTATTTCAAAATGAAACAGCCTTTTCAAAAAACCTCGTTTTTTGCTCAAAAAGCTAAAAATCAGATTGGCACGCATTTTGCCTTAGATCCAATGAAAGAAATTAATTAGGAGATACTCATTATGAGCAAAATTATAGGTATAGATCTTGGTACAACAAACAGCTGCGTCTCTGTTATGGAAGGCGGTAAGCCAGTTGTGATTGCTAATGCTGAAGGTTTTCGCACGACCCCATCTATTGTTGCTTTTGCAAAAAACAACGAAACGCTAGTTGGACATGTTGCAAAACGTCAAGCCATTACTAACCCTGAAAAGACAATCTATTCAATCAAACGTTTTATGGGCCGCACTGCAGGGGAATGCTCTGATTCAGAAAAGAACATGCCTTACCATCTTGTAGGCACTGGTTCTAGCCCTGTTCGCGTTAAAATTGATGATAAAGAATATGCACCACCAGAAATTTCTGCAATGATTCTTCAAGCCATGAAGAAAATCGCTGAAGATTATCTTGGACAAAGCGTAACTCAAGCAGTGATTACTGTTCCTGCTTATTTTAATGACGCTCAACGTCAAGCTACAAAAGACGCTGGTAAAATCGCTGGATTAGAAGTGCTTCGTATTGTGAACGAACCTACTGCTGCTGCTTTAGCTTATGGTTTAGATTCTAAGAAAAGTGAAAAGGTCGCTGTCTATGACTTAGGTGGTGGTACTTTTGATATTTCTATTTTGGAAATTGATGAAGGTATGTTTACAGTTAAAGCAACCAATGGCGATACCATGCTTGGTGGCGATAACTTTGATGAAACCATCATCAACTGGATTAACGATGAGTTCAAGAAGAGTAATCCAGGAATCGATCTTAAATCAGATAAAATGGCTCTCCAACGTTTAAAAGATGCTGCTGAAAAAGCAAAAATTGACCTTTCTGCGACCACAAGCACATCGATTAATTTGCCATTTATTACTGCAGATGCCACTGGTCCTAAACATCTTGATCTTACTCTTTCAAGAGCAAAATTTGATCAATTGACCGCTTCTCTCGTAGAACGTTCTATTGAACCATGCCGTAAGTGCTTAGCTGATTCTGGCCTAACTCTTGGTCAAATTGATGAAGTGATTCTCGTCGGTGGTTCTACTCGTATTCCTGCGGTTCAAGAAGCTGTTAAGAAGTTCTTTAATAAAGAACCTCATAAAGGTGTAAACCCAGATGAAGTTGTGGCTGTAGGTGCTGCAGTGCAAGGTGCTGTTCTTTCTGGTGATTCCGCTGTGAAAGACGTGTTACTTTTAGATGTAACCCCTCTATCTCTTGGTATCGAAACCCTTGGTGGCGTGATGACTAAGTTGATCGAACGCAATACCACTGTTCCTACAAAGAAGAGCCAGGTGTTCTCTACTGCTGAAGACAACCAGCCAGCGGTAACAATCCATGTTCTTCAAGGAGAACGTGAATTTGCACGCGACAACAGAACATTAGGCCGTTTTGATTTGCAAGGAATTCCTGCTAAACCACGTGGTGTTCCTCAAATCGAAGTGACTTTTGACATTGACGCAAACGGCATTGTGCATGTAAGTGCCAAAGACAAAGAAACTGGTAAAGAACAATCCATTAAGATTACTTCTTCAAGTGGCCTTTCTGAAGATGAAATTAACCGCATGGTGAAAGAAGCGGAGATGAATTCTCAAAAAGATAAAGAAGCAAGAGAACTTGTCGACATCAAAAACCAAGCGGAACAAATGGCTTATCAAGCAGAAAGCCAGATTAAGGAAGCTGGAGATAAAATCCCTGCGGACACCAAATCTCAATTAGAAGCCGCGATTCAAGAAATCAAAGACAAGAAAGAAAACGGTACTAAAGAAGAGATCAAGGCCGCGATGGATAAGTTGCAGAACATGCTCGGTTCTATGGCTCAAGCTGCTGGAGCTGGCGCTCAACCAAATCCAGGTGCTGGTGATTGTGGCGGAGCTGGATGCAATGCAGAACCAGAATCCGATAAGAAAAAAGATGGTCCAATTGATGCAGAATACGAAGTCGTTGATGACGATAAGAAATAATCAAAGTGACTTAACTTAAAGCCCCTAACACAAAAACGGGATTCTCTTTATTAAAAAAAAGAGGAATCCCTTTTTGCGTATAAAACACAAGTTTAGATTTTATCGATAGAGATATTTATTATGGCTACAAAACGCGATTATTATGAAGTCCTTGGAGTGTCTAAAGATGCAAGTGCTGAAGAGCTCAAGCGCGCTTATAAGAAACTAGCAATCAAATACCACCCAGATAAAAACCCTGGCGACAAGGAAGCAGAAGAAAAATTCAAAGAAGCTGCTGAAGCTTATGACGTTCTTTCCGATGCAAACAAAAGAAGTCAATATGATCGTTTTGGTCATGACATGCCTAACGCTGGTGGCTTTGGTGGTGGTCAAGGATTCTCAAGCTTTGAAGATATTTTCAGTCAATTTGGAGATATTTTTGGAGGTTTTGGCTTTGGTTCTTCTGGAAGAGGAGGACGTTCAGCAAAAAAAGCTGGTCCACCACGAGGACAAGATTTACAGATTAAAGTGGCACTTTCTTATAAAGAAATTTTAGAAGGCGTTACTAAAAAAGTACGTATCAAACGCTATGCCCCTTGTACTTATTGTAATGGTAAAGGCGGGTCCGATGTGACCACTTGTAGCACTTGTAATGGCACAGGACGAGTTCGTCACGTAACCCAATCGTTCTTCCAGATGGTGAGCGAATCCGCTTGCCCTACATGTAATGGCATGGGTGAAGTCATTAAAAATCCTTGTTCTCATTGCCGTGGCGAAGGTCGTGTTTTAGAAGAAGAAATGATTTCTATAAAGATTCCTGTGGGTGTTGCTGAAGGCCAGTATCTCAATATGAGAGGCGAAGGAAACTGCGGGCCTAGAGGTGGCGCTAGTGGTGATCTTTTAGTCGTGATTACAGAAAAGAAAGATGATTTCTATACTCGTGATGGAGATGATCTACACTGCGATATCCAAATCCCAATTCACAGACTCGTTCTTGGTGGTTCTCAAAGAATCCCTACTCTAGACGGTGGCGAACTCAGCATTAAAATCAGTTCTGGCACACAGGTTGGAAGTATTTTAAGGCTTAGAGAACAAGGGCTTTATCCCCTGAATGGTCGAGGGGGTCGCGGAAATCTATTTGTTAAAATCCAAGCTGATATTCCTAAAGATTTATCTTCTAGAGAAAAGCAACTCTATCAAGAATTAGCTGAACTTCGAAAGAAAAAAGAAGACGAAAAAGAAGAAAGCTTTATTCAAAAAATGAAGAAAATGTTCTCTTAAAATAATAACAACTTCTTTATTTTTTCCAAAAAATTAGGTGTAATCATTTACCATTGACGGTAAAACATTACACTAGCCCGTTATTCAAAGAGGCCTATACCGAAAGTATTAGCCTCTTTTTTTTGATTAAAAAATTTTCTCCAATATTTGTATAAAAAAGATTCCATCATTTCTAACGAAATGAATGAATAGGACTTTGATGATTATGAAATGCAAGTCCCAACGATACAAAGTGTTAAAGCGACGTGTAAAAAAATAATTGTAATATTATGCAATCATTTTAAAGCGCGTAAAATCTGTAATTTGGCAAAATGTACATTCGTTCCCTTTATTAGGAGAATGTTACATTTTAACGCCTTTTTTTGATTAAAACTGGAAATAAAGGAATGGATTGTATGACTGCGTAAATAGAACGAGACAAG
>JAAYXQ010000267.1 GCA_012515825.1 Fibrobacter sp. | reverse complement strand
TACAAAGCAGAGGCCTTAAAAAACAAAGGCCAAGATTTAGATCTTTTAATTTTACCTGAATTATTCCATACTCCCTACTTCCCTTTTGAAGAAAATGCAGACTTTTTTCACTGGGCTATAGAAAAAGACCATCCACTAGTCTTAGAGTGGAGAGAAATCGCTAAAGAGCTCCATTGCGTAATCGTTTTTCCATTTTTTGAAAAGCGTGCAAAAGGGATTTATCATAATAGTGCCTATGTTTTTGAGCGCGATGGAAGCATTGCTGGATTATATCGCAAAAGCCATATTCCAGACGATCCTGCTTTTTATGAAAAGTATTATTTCATCCCAGGCGACACTGGTTTTGAACCCATACAAACTTCTGCTGGGAACCTTGGCATTTTAATTTGCTGGGATCAATGGTTTCCAGAAGCCGCTCGTATCATGAGCCTTAAAGGAGCCGATATTTTAATTTACCCTACGGCGATTGGTTGGGCTAAAAATGAACCCGAAAGCATTTACGAACGTCAAAAAGATAGCTGGATGACAGTCATGCGTGGCCATGCAATCGCGAATCGTCTTTTTGTCATCGCGGTCAATAGAATTGGAACCGAAGGCGACCTCACTTTCTGGGGCCACTCTTTTGTAGCCGCTCCAGATGGATTCCTCTTAAAAGACTTGCCATCTAATTTACTTGGATCAGAAAAAATTCAAATCTCCTTTGATGAAATAGAAGAAAATAGACGCTGGTGGCCTCACTTTAGAGACCGTCGCATTGACCTCTATTCAGACATTTTAAAAATTTGGGATACTCCATGAAATCAAGCTCCTTAAAGAAAATAGTCCGCTCCCCTGCAGAATGGGAAGAACAAGCCGCCACTTGGCTTTCCTTTCCACGCCATCCTAAAAATTGGGCTGGTGAAAAAGGAGTCCAAATCAGAGCATTTTATTTTAACTTGATATATAACATCGCCAAGTTCCAACCCGTTAAAATGCTTGTTCCAAAAGACTGGGAACTTCCTAAAGAAGAAGAAAAAGCGTTTTTAAAATGCCGTTTTGCACCTCAAGCCTACAAAATCGCCACCAATGATATTTGGATTAGAGACTACGGCCCATTTTTTGTAAAAAAAGGCGATAAAAAAGAAATCGTACAAACGAATTTTAACGCTTGGGGAGCAAAATTCCCTCCGTTCCTTTTAGATAACAAAGTCCCCTCCGCTATTGCAAAAGCAGAAAATCTCCCGATCTCAGACATCCCTTTTATTTTTGAAGGCGGTGCCTTAGAAGTGAACGATGATGGCCTTGCCATGACTACCTTAGATTGTCTCATCGGTAAAAACAGAAACGATCCTAAAGATCTAAAAAAGATTCTCTCTGCTCTCTGTAAAAAGCTTGGGCTTCGTGATATACTCGTTCTCCCTGAAGGCTTAGATGGCGATCATACCGATGGCCACATCGATAATCTCGCCCGTTTTGTGGAGACAAATCGAGTCGTTATGGCTTCAGAAGAAGACTCCACTTCTCCAAACTACGAGCGTTTAATGGAAGCCAAAAAATTAATAGAAGCTTGGCTCAAAAAACATTACGGAAACAAAGCAAAAGTGGACACTCTTCAGCTTCCTCCTCAAAAGAAAATGGGAAAAGAAATTCTACCCGCATCATATATGAATTTCATTTTTGTAAATGGCGGGCTTTTATTCCCTTCTTATGAGCCAAAAACCGATAAAAAAGCAAAAGCTTATTTCAAATCTGTTTTTCCTGACCGTAAAATTATTGCCATTGACTGCCGAGTTGTGATACAAGAAGGTGGAGCTCTCCACTGTTTATCAAAACACGAATCGGCTTAAAGTTCAAGTAAGAACTGCCCGTTTTTCTCAGCCGTTTTTTCCAATGAAAATGGCTTCGATTTTGCATCTAAAATGGCATCTTTGGCAATTTGATCCACAAGATCATTCCATTGATGCCCCGTATGAGCGTCCACTTTTTTGAATTTATTTTCGCCTAATAGGGGGCGAGCTTTTTTCATATACTCTAAGGCAACAGGACTTTTAGCTTTCCATTCGCCTTTGGCAAAACGCGCAATGCCCTCATAATCATGGCAAATCGTACCCACGCGTTGATTCTCTTTTAACCATTCTAAAGCCTTAATCGCTGCAAAAAGTTCTCCATCAATATTTCGACTTTTTGCAGGTTCTGGAGTTACTCCCCCCAAACGGAACTGTTCCTCATTATTTTCTACAACAACAAGCCCCCATCCAGAATAGGGAAAATCAGGTGAAAAAGAGCCATCTACATAGATTTGAAGGCTAGAATCCGCCTCTTCAGACACCCCTTTTAACCAATTTTCAGCTTCTTCTAAAGTCTTAAATGATTTATATAAAACACCCTTTACACCCTTGATCAAAACCAAACATTCATCCCAATTCGTCACAATTTTTTCAAATTGAGGAGTTTTTATTGCGTAATACTTCATTTTTGCCATACTTAAAATTTATATTTCTTCACAACGTATTTTGGAGATCTTTTGAAACCTTCACCCTATTTTGCAGATCGTTTTTCTTTTTTCTTTTTCCGATTCTATTCAAAAGCATCGTTATTTAAATGGTTTTTAAAAAAAGCAGACGCTGAAACAGAAGCTTTTGAATACCCATCCTCCTTATCTGGTTCACACCGAACCATTGTTTTTTTACCTTCTAATCGAGAATTATCGGCTCTAACCCTTACTGCTTTAGAGCGTTTTTGGGATCCAGACCAAACTTTACTAGTCGGTTCTGTCGATCTTACAAACGATATTCACAAATTAAAAGTCAAAATCCCCTTTATCTCTTACACAGATAGTGATTGTCGCTTTGGTGAGCCTGCTTTTTGTGAAATAGAGGAAAAACTAGTCGCTTTTAATGCTGAAATTTGCCTTTATCTTGAAACAGAACCCTTTTTACCAAGATTGTATTTAGTCAAAAAATCAGCTGCTCCTTGCCGAATTGGTTTCTATGCCGAGGCCGAATTTCCATTCCTAAATATTAGTCTAAAACCAGAAAGCGATGATTCCTTATCGAAAATAAAAATCCTTGTTCAACAATATGGGGATTCTTAAATGCAAAGTAGTCGCTCTACAACAAATGCTAAAATCGGCTATGCCGACTTGCATATGCATACGACGCTTTCGGACGGAAACCTTTCTGTAGAGGAATTGGTTACTTTTTGCAAAAGGAAAGGACTTCGCTGTATTTCCATTACAGATCACGATAACTTAGACTCCTATAAAATGGCCTTAAAACCAGCAGAAGAAGCCGAAATAGAGCTCATTCCTGGCATTGAAATTTCTGCTGTATGGCAAGGGAAAGATATTCATATTCTCGGTTATTATTGCGATCCAACGAATTTAGCTCTAAATATTGAATTAGAAGACTTTGCCAAACAAAGAATCACTCGCGTGAAAGCGATTGTAAAAAAGCTAAACGCACTTGGTATTGATATCACTTTTGAAAAAGTACTTTCTTATTGTAAAGGGAAAGT
>JAAYXQ010000266.1 GCA_012515825.1 Fibrobacter sp. | reverse complement strand
TTTTTATTTTTTTTGTCTTTTTTTATCATTTACACCTTTTTCCATTACTTTTCAACTATTAATCACACATTAAAAACAATCTATTAACAAATAAACCCCTTTTATGCGTTTTTATGCCCTTTTTGATCCCCATATATATATTGGATAATATTTCTTATGTATAAACAGCACATTATATTCTCCCCTTTATATGTATATAAAACACTTTTTGAAACCATTATTAGTAATCCACTCCTTTTTTTAACTCCCTGAATAGAATACAAAAGAATAATCTCTCTAACGTTACCATACAATCATTTTTTTATTGTGTAAATAAATTCATAATGAGTTCAAATTAATGTTACAATCAAAAACATTATTATCACGTTAAATACATACAAATGTTTTGACCATGAATAGCTTGTTCTGAATTAATCAATCAAGAGCCGTTGTCAAATCATCACCAAGAATCATTTTAGCTTTTGTTTCTGGTAATGTTTGAACATTTTTTAATTGACGTTCAATCGCTCGAGAACGAACACCTGCATTGTCAATTTCTTTACTAGCCAAATCCAATTTATTTTTCGCATTAGAAAGCGCTACGCCAAATTTACTAAACTCCGTACGCACCGCTCCCAGTAATTCCCAGATTTCGCTTGTACGCTTTTCTACAGCAAGACTTCTAAAACCCATTTGTAAGCTAGATAAAAAAGCCGTGATTGTTGTTGGGCCCGCTATAGTGATTTTATAATCTCGTTGTACTTGTTCAAATAAGCCAGGGATACGCAACACCTCAGCATAAAGCCCCTCGAATGGTAAAAATAGAATAGCAAAATCAGTAGTCTGAGGAGGATCAATATATTTGTCTTTAATATCTTTTGCAAAGACTTTTATTTTACTCTCTAATTTTTTCTTATGTTCTTCAATAGCATTTACATCGGCAAGATCATATGCACTCATTAATCGTTCGTAATCTTCTGAAGGGAACTTGGCGTCGATAGGGAGCCATATATCATTCATAGAATCACTTTTGCTCGGAATTTTAACCGCAAATTCAACGATGTTTGCGCTTCCCTTTTTGGTCTTCACGTTTTGAGCATATTGTGCAGGCGTTAATATTTGTTCTAAAATAGAAGCTAATTGATATTCTCCTAAAACACCCTTGACTTTCACATTCGATAAGACTCGTTTAAGATCCCCTACACCAGAGGCAAGTGTTTGCATTTCTACTAAGCCCTTTTGCACTTGTTCTAAACGCTCGCTGACTACCTTAAACGATTCCCCTAATCGTGTTTCCAATGTATTGTGTAATTTTTCATCTACCGTTAAACGCATTTGTTCAAGCTTTTCTGCATTCTCCTTTTGAATATTTTGAAACCTCGCTTCCATCGTTTCTCTCATTTTATCTATCGAGTTTTTCATTTCAAAAGTCAATCGTTCAATAGAACGATTTTGTTCTTCTCGATTGGCTCGCGAACTTTGATCTAAAGCAGATGTCAATTGCATTGAAGCCGTTTGAAATTCTTTCCAAAAATTTTCTTTTTCAGATGATTTGAAAAATAAAAGAAGAATAACTGCAAGTAATAATACGGTATTTATGATTAAGAAAGCAAGAAACATCATTCCTCCTAAAAAAGAATCAAAGGACTAAAACTCATTTAAAACTACATCTATAATACTCTTATACAAAAGATTATCACAAGCTCTTTTTAACTATTCCTTAAAACAGTTTTCTATTTAATCTTAATTGTTAAAAAATTTAACAACCTATTCTTAAAGCCACTGATTTAACAGTTCTATAAAAATACTCTATTAAATTGACATTTTTTGTCTTTCTTAAAAATCTTTAAATAAAGAGGCCAAGAACTTTATCATTTGTTGATGATCTTGAACAGAAGACATTTCTCGAATACTGTGCATACTAAGCATTGGTTCTCCAATATCTACCGTACTTACGCCTAGAGTGCTTGAAACAGATGGGCCTATTGTACTCCCGCAAGGCAAATTATTTCGACTGATAAAATTCTGATAAGAAACGCCAGCTTTCGAACATATCTGCTTGAAAACAGCTGAAGAGAAAACATCTGTGGCATAACGCATCTGCGCATTTTGTTTTAGTACAATACCTTGGCCTAAAATGGGAGCGTGTTTAGGGTCATGTTTTTCTGGATAAACGGGATTTAATGCATGAGCCATATCCATAGAAACAAAGAAGGATTTTTCTAAAAAAGAAGGCGTACACTGCTCTGAAATATTTAAGGCTTTTATTATTTGATCTAAAGTCATTTTCAAGAATAGACTTTGAGCACCCTCTTTTGTCTCTGACCCTATTTCTTCATGGTTAAAAAGGCAAAATCCAGAAATGTAATTTTCAGCGGAATCTGTTGCCAGTAAGGCTTCAAGTGCCGCATGGCAAGAAGCCAAATTATCGATACGACCTGAATAGACCCACTCTTCATGGAAACCTCCTAAAGAGGCTAGCTCCGCATCATAAAAGCGTAAATCATAATCTAACAGCTTTTCTTCTGGGCTTAATTGCTGTTTAACCCAAGAATCTAAAGAATCCTTTTCACTAGAAGACCAAAAAACATCTAATCCTTTTTGAGCATCTACCTTTCTACCTTCTTGATTGACTCCTCGTTGCAAGTGGATTGAAAGCTCAGGAATTCTAAATTTTTGAGAAGCCTGCACCAAACGATGTTGAATTTGATTGTCTTTTTCAAAAACGAGAACACCGCCACAACCAAGATCTCGATCAAGCCAAGAATAAAAAATAGGTGATCCATAAATTTCTGAATGAACTAACTGAACACCTGATTCAAAGCGGCAAGCATTAGGCGTTACTTTTAATGCAGGAAAATCTGTGTGAGCTAAGGCGAGCTTGGCGAAGATAGATGAATTGACTTGCTTAGGGGTTCTAAAAGCAAATAAAGTGGTATACCCCCATTTAATGAAATAGGCTTTAGAAGGTTCTAAGGACCATTTGCTTTGAAAAGAGAGTTCTTGAAACCCATTTTCTAAAAGTTTTTTTGCAGTAATGTCTACTGCGTGATAAGGAGTGATAGAACCATTTAAGTAGTCAAGATATTTCATATAAAACTCATGATAAAAGATCAACTAGATGATCAAACGCTTCACCTCTAGCTTTGTAATTCTTAAATAATCCAAAAGAGGCACAGGCTGGAGAAAAAAGTAACGCGCCCCCTTCTCCAATTTGAAGAGCATCGGCAAAAGCTGCGTCTAGACTAGGGAATATGTTCATAGGCACAGAGACTCCGGCCTCTAACAATAATTGTTCTAAACGGTTTGCTGTATCACCAATAAAAGCAACTCTTTTTAATAGAGGTAATGAAGTTAAAAACGACGCTAACTCGGTAAAATCAGCATTCTTTTCAGAACCGCCTAAGATGAGAGAGAACGGACGTTTCATGCTTTTTGCTGCCGCAATAGTGGCGTCTGGGCGAGTGGCATAGGAGTCGTTATAAAACTCAATTCCTGCTTTTTCACCTTTATATTGCATTCTAAAGCGAAGCGGTTCATAGGATTTTAATGCTTGTAAAGATTCGCCTCCAGAAACACCTAAAGCCTTGCAGGCTAAAGCCGCAGCGGCCATATTTTCCAATTGATAAACGCCTCGAATTTTACATTCTGAAAGATTGAGTTTATGGCCAGAAACAGAAAGGGTTTCTCCTTCAACACAAGCATCGCACGCCCCATGACCAAAACTTAAAGTAAGTGCTTTTGTTTGTTTTGCAATGGCAGTAGCATGCACCGAATCTTGTAAATAAATACAGCAATCCGATTTCTTTTGATATCGAACTAGATTTGCTTTAGCAT
>JAAYXQ010000265.1 GCA_012515825.1 Fibrobacter sp. | reverse complement strand
CTTCGATTACGCCATTACAGTAAAGCACAATCGAGCGCGAATTAGCATTTTTTTATAAAATAGGCATAGAAACAGCCTATTTTTTTTATCCTCATTGTAAAAAAAAGTAAAAAAAGTTAATTTGCCTTTTAGATTATAAGGAGTCTTATTATGCAAAAAATTATTCGTGCTGTCTTCTTTTTAAGCCTTTTATTTTTAGTGGCTTGCGGTGGTGGTGGTGGTAAAAAAGTCTCTCGCATTGATCCTAATGCTGTTGTCGATTTATCTGGTCGTTGGAACGACACAGATTCTCGCTTAGTAGCAGATGAAATGATTAAAGACTGCCTAAGCCGCCCATGGTATAATAATATGTATCAACAAAAAGGGGCAAATCCAACAGTAGTTATTGGTAAAGTTCGCAATAAAAGCCACGAGCACATTAATATAGAGACTTTTATTAAAGATATGGAACGTGCTTTAATTAACTCTGGTACCGTGGATTTTGTTGCCAATGCTGCTATGCGTGATGAGCTTCGTGATGAAATTGCAAGCCAAGCTGGAAATGCTACCGAAGAGACAAGAAAAGATGCTGGTCAAGAAATTGGAGCTGATTTAATGCTCACGGGTTCTTTAAATTCTATTATCGACCAAGATGGCGGAGAACAAGTGATTTTCTACCAAATCGACTTAGAGTTAATTGACCTTCAAAGCCATCGTAAAGTTTGGATTGGCGATAAAAAGATCAAAAAATATATCTCTAGAGATGCTGTAAAACTTTAATCTTTCCCTCTTTTTATTGTCATGAAAAAAATAATTCTCATTGCTTTTTGCAGCATTCTATTGTTTGGTTGTGCAAACAAATCAAACGTTCGATATGATGCTTTATCTCAATCTTTAAAACAGGGTGGCTTTACTGGAGCCATTCAAACCATTGAAAAAGAGAAAGAAGATCTCTATGGTGAGAAAAGCGCCTTTTTGTACCATTTTGATTTAGGTGTGCTTTTTCACTACAATAGAGACTTTAAAAAAAGCATTGAGCATTTGAGCAAAGCGGAACAAGTTTATGATGATTTATATGCTAAATCAGTCACAAATGAAGCCGCTGCTCTTTTAACAAATGATAATACTCGTCCTTATCGCGCTAGGCCTTTTGAATTACTCTTTTTGTATCAAGTTCAAATATTGAATTACCTAGCTATCAACGATCTAGACGGCGCCAACGTCGAAGTCAAAAGAGCACAAATGGCTATGGAAGCCCTTTACCAAAAAGATAGTGAAAAGGTCAATGACAATGGCTTTTTACAATACTTAACTGCTCTTGTTTATGAGATGAACGGAGAGATTGATAACGCCGCCATTTCTTATTATAAGGCAGCAAAAGCGTATAAGGAGTACGGGCAAAAATTACCTGTTGAGCTTGTTGATTTTATGTCCTACACTCTTCAAAAAACGGGTAGAGAAGAAGATCTAAAACTTCTTAAGATGAATAATATTCCTGAAACCCCTCTCTCTCAAAGCCTTGAAGAGAAGGGTGCAGAAATCATTGTCATCGGTTACGCTGGGCATAGTCCTATTCTTGGTGAAATGAGAATGTCAGGAACTTTTGTGAATGGCGGAGGTTTGAATCTCACCTATACAGACGCTCAAACAGGTGAAATTAAGAGTTTCACTATGATTGCGCCTATCATTGCAGAATCAGGTACAGCAACAGCTCACATCGCTTTTAGTTTACCAGAAAAACAAGTCCTTCCTTTTGATGTTTATGATTTCTCCATCTACTTAAATGATGAGCCAGAAATTTTTTCAGAAAATGTGACAGACTTAAACGATGAAATCACTCGCAATTTAAAAGACGATTGGTCAGGTACGGTTGCAAAGACAGCAGCTCGTGTCGCTTTACGTACTTTTGCCGCTCAAAAGACAAAAAAAGCGGTTGAAACAAATAATCCTCTTTTGAACTTAGCCACAAGTATTGGAACAGATGTCGCCTCTAGTCAATTAGAAAAAGCAGACTTACGTGTAGGCCTTTTTATGCCTAATCGTATTCACATGACTCGCATTCCTGTAGGTCCAGGGCAACATGATCTTGACATTGCTGCTTTAGACTCTAGAGGAGCTACAGTTTCTAGGTTCACCTTTAAGCAAGTCTCTATAAAAAAAGGTCAAAAGCTCTTTTTATTTATTCCTGCTATAAAGTAAAGCTGTTCTTTTTTTATTTTTCCCAGCTATAAAATAAAGCAGTTCTTTTTTTGTTTTTTCCTGCTATAAAGTAAAGAACGATAAAAAAAAATCTTTCTACTTATTCGCTGAAACCCATTTTTTGATTATAACGAAACGCCTCTAACCGAGGCGTTTTAAGTACTTAAAGTCTTCTGGATGTTCTACAAAAAGGGAAGGTTCTTTTTCTAAAAGATCTTGAAACTCTTTTATTGAAAACCAATGTAGCGATTCTAATTCGCTTTTTTGAGGGCTAAGCATTTCTACTTCTTTTAAGGAAAGATCCACCCGATAAACATCGTAATATTCATTATCTAAGTATGTGCCATTATTCAGCACCGTTTCATGCTTTGATTCAAAAAGAAATTTTAGATCTTCCGTTTTCTTGACAATACCTAATTCTTCAGCAAGTTCCCGAACGCCCGCATTTCTGCTATCATCTCCTGCAGAAATATGACCCGCGCAACTCGTGTCTAGTAATCCTGGATGATTTTCTTTTTTTAGACTTCGTTTTTGAAATAAGATTTTTCCATTCAGGTCAAAAACCCAAATATGAACCGTACGATGCCATAAACCTTTCGCATGTACTTCTGTTCTGGAAGCACTATAGTTTAATGGTTCGCCATGCGCATTTAATATGTCAATATATTCTTCCATACGCCAATAAAAAATATAGAAGTCTTTCTAGTAAAAGACTTCTTAAAAAATGATGATAGATCCTATTTACCGAGTTTCGAAAAAACAAGCGAGAAAAACATAATAGAAATAATTGTGCAAGAGAAAGCATTATTATTAATCAAAAAGAGTGCTACAAGCATACTTACGTTCACCACAAGATTAGCATCTATCATTGAACTTAACTATTTTAATAAAACCATGAATAGCTTAAAAGAAAAAATCTCTCTCGCTTTAAGTCAAGCCCAATCAACTCAAATTTTTGATAAAGCAGTCGTTGGCGTTTTGCTGCCAAATCAAGAAACGTTATTCATTTCTTTAAATGCCTGCCCCGATTCTGTTTTTGATATCGCTTCGCTCACTAAGGTCTGCCCAACATCTACTATTGCTCTTCACTATATTCTTAAAGGAGAATTATCTCCTGAAACCCCCGTAGCTTCTTGGATTCAAGAGTTACAAACAAATTACCGAGATCAAATTCTTTTAAAACACCTACTCACGCATAGCCTTGATTATCGTATTCCGATGAGTTCTTTAAAACACTTGTCTCCAGAAGAAATTCTTAATCACTTATACAATTATTCTTTTGAAAAGGCTCCTGGAACAATTTTTAACTACGGGAACCCTGCGAGTATTTTATTAGGTATTCTTCTACAACGCTTTAGTGGCAAATCGCTTTCGGTTCTAGGTAAAGAACTTCTCTTCGACCCCCTTCATATGACTCGTTCTGGCTGGTTTCCTTTGCAAAGAATGTCTCGTTCTGAAATAATTCCTACAGAACACTGTGCCTTTAGAAAAGAGATCATACAAGGCGTAGTTCACGATGAAAGTGCTTTTATTTTAGAACAGTTGTTTCCTGTGGGTTCTGCAGGTATGTTTTCTACCATCGAAGACTTAATGAAATTTGTTCAAATGCTTCTTCAGGATGGCTTATATAAAGGCGAACAGGTGATGCCTGCTGGCATTTTGAATATAATCTCTAGGAATGCCCTTGACCCTTCTATGAACGCTCAAACCGCTCTTGGATTTGAATTAAATAACCCTCGTTTTATGGGAACTCGTTGTTCTTCTAGAACTTTTGGAAAAACTGGTTTCACAGGAGCAAGTATTGTTGCAGATCCTGAGCAAAATGCGGCTATAATTCTCTTATCCAACTTTACTTGGCCCCATAGAGAAGAAAAACCGGAAAGGATTTATACTTTCCGGTCTTATTTAAGCGATTTATTTTTTGAAAGCTTGAATTAATTATTGGTTTTTGTTTTTAATTCTCGCCTTTGTTGCTCAGCAAAAAGACGAGCCATTTCAATACGATTATCTTCACGCTCTTTACGCTTAGTTTCTTCTTTACAATCCACACACTTTGTTGCCGTAGGAACAGCTTCTAAGCGTGCTTTAGGGATTAGATTCTTACAAACTTTGCAAACACCAAAAGTACCATTTTTTACACGCTGTATGGCTTCTTCTAGGTATACTAGATATTTGCCTTCTCGTGCAGCCAAATCAAAATTGGTTTCTAGAGAGGTGTAATCAGAAGCGGCATCTGCCAAATGATTTGAATAACCTGCGAGTTCTCCTCCTTGGTCTTTTTGCGAATGAAATACATTTGTGTTTTCTGAATCCATTTGAGCGGATACAAGCTCTCTGCGACGCTCTGCAAGTAAAGCTTCAAAAAAATCCAAATCTTTTTGATCCATTTTTACCGGTATTTTTTCTGTCATACGAACCCCTTCGTTTGCGACTCCATAAATTGAAATCGTTGTTGACGGTACCCGCATAAATTATCTTTTTTTTTACAAAGAAGAAGGAGTATTTTTGATTTTTCTTGAAAAGACTAAAATATATCGATATTCAAAGCCAATCCCTTTTTTTTGATCTCTTCTATCAACAGATCAATATTGACTTTAAGTGAGTCAATCTTTTTTAAAAACGGGTTTGAGTCTTTAAGAATTTGCCCTACAGTGCCTTTTTCTGGTATTTCAAAGGAAATGGAGGCTAATTCTTGTTGTAATTGCTCTAATTCTTTTTCTAATTGATTTAAATCACCTAATAAGAGGTCTATATCCTTTTTTATTTTGGGATCTTCTGGAATTATGGAGAGAGCAGCCTCTTTTACTTTTCTTAATTCGGTAATCCAAGACGTTACTTTGTTTTTGGTGTCTTGAGTTAAAAAACGAGTTTTCTTTTCAACAGAATAGAGAGATTTCCCTATGGAACCATTTGTAATCGTATCAATAAAGGAACTAATCGTTACTTTTATTGTATCGAGTTCATTTAATATCAAAAATAAATTTCGGCTTATCTCCGAAAAACCCTGGTCTGTAAGACCATTCACCGTATCTCCAGAGATCAAAAAGCCTGAAGCATCTCCTGCAAGAATAGAGACCTCTTGTTTACCCACTAATCCAGTATTGATTAATCGAAATGAAGAGTTTTTAGGAACGTTATAATCGGCAAATAAGCACACCTTTACATAGACCCCATCTTCTGTTAATTCTGTACTTAGAACTTTACCCTTTTCCATTCCATTCACGCGAACAAGGCTACCTGAAGCAAGTGAACCTATTTTCTCAAAATAAATCACAAATGTTTGGCGTTCGTGATAAGGACTTGATGGGTGAAAGAAAAACCAGGCAAAAAAAGCAATCGCCGCTAACAAAAGAAAAACAAGAACAGCTAAAAAATTATTCTTAAATAGATAAACAAACCTATTCATATGCATTGCCATTAAAGATGCTATCATCCATGTAATCGTCTTTGTTGCCTTTAGCTTTTTCTTTAATTCGACGTAAAAGAAGTTCATTGAAAGAAGAGGCGGTATCCATACCATCCATTTTCATTAATGAATTCATGGCAATCACTTCAGAAATCACGGTTAAATTTTTTCCTGGTAACACAGGAATTAAAATATGAGGGATTTTTACACCCATAATTTCTTCTAAGGAAGAACTAAGCCCTGTTCTGTCATATGTAGTATGGCGATCCCACTGTTGCAATTCCACAATAACTTCAATTTTTTTGGTTTTACGTACCGCATGAATTCCAAACATAGAACGAATATCGATAATCCCCACTCCACGAATTTCCATGTGATGTTTTACCATAGGATTCGCTCGACCGATAATAGAATTCCCAATATGAGAGATATGAACGACATCATCTGCAACTAAACGATGCCCTCGTTCTACTAAATCAAGAACACATTCTGACTTGCCCACATTACTTTCACCAATGTAAAGCATGCCCACGCCATAAACATCTACTAGACTTGCGTGAATAACAGCATAAGGAGCAAAAAAGTCTTCTAAAATACGTTGAACAATATTTGCAAATTCAAACGTGTACAAGGGGGTACAAAAAATGGGTGTCCCTTGAGCGTTACACATATCAAGCAATTCTTGATGAGGTTTTTGCTCATGAGTAATCACCCAAAGAGGAGAATGGAATTGAGATAAATTTGAAAATATTTCTCGGCGTTTTTCAGAGCCAAGCGATTCTAAATAATTCCATTCGGTATGCCCCACCACTTGAATTTGATGTGAGCTATACACCGATGTGAAGCCCGCCATAGCAAGCCCTGGTCGATGTAAACCACTTTCTTCAATAAAACCATTTAAGGAATCTTCTCCAGTACAGAGTTCCAACCGGAGAAAATCCTTGTGTTTAAGCCATAAGTTTTTAACGGGATATTTTTCCCGACAATTCACATGAATATCTTTTAACGAATAAGCACTCACTTATTCACCAAATCAGACAGTGATTGTGTTTTATGATCTTTTTGTTTTTCGTTTTGCTTCTTTAATTGTGTCTTAGCACGTTCAAGAGCAACATCTAGAGCCTTGCCCATATTTTCTTCGTCTGCAGAAGCGACAACCACATTACCGGTAATATTTAAGGAAATTTCACAACGGCGCATATGCTCTACTTCATGATCCAAGACAATAGTGGCGGAGGTGATGTTTGGGTAGAACTTGCCCAACTTTTCAATCTCTTCTTGAACACGAGCTTGCAAGCTTGCAGAAGCGTTAAAATGACGAGCTGAAATACTAATATCCATGATGGATCCTCCGTGTTAAAAAACGTTGTTCAAACAAAACCAATGTTTTGCATTCAGAGTATATACATCTATTTTTCACAAAAAAGCATGAAAAAATTTGTTTTTCTCTGAAAAGCGTTCTATTAATATAAAAATAAACTCTTTTAAAAACACTTTCTGTGACCCAGTTCCAAATTGGACTATAGAAAACGCATTTTTTCCTTGTCTTTTCGATTTAAAGCTACCCCTAAACCTCTTTTCGAAGTCT
>JAAYXQ010000264.1 GCA_012515825.1 Fibrobacter sp. | reverse complement strand
GCCTCACTTCCATTCCATTTAATTTTTGATTGTCTTGATAGGTGGTGGCATAATAAATTTCACCTATTTTCGATTTCATATTATACTTCATGCGATAACCCGCAAGCGACGGGTTTTTAGCTTCTTTTAGAATTGGATCTCCCGAAGCCACAAGGATACTATTTTTCTGATCAAACCAAATCGTATCACCATTTAAGGTCGCCGTCCGATAGGTTAATTGAGCATTTTTATTTAAGTTGAAAGTTGAAGAAGTGACATCATATGTTAAATCTACGGCATGATATTGAAGGGTGTCTTCAGAAGTATCATCACTCCACCAATCTTTTTCCACTGAATCTTTTTCAACAACAGGTTCACGTTCTTCCAATTCAAAACGTGTCATTTCTTGAGCTAACAGAAACGACTGTAAAGCAAGACTCCAAATAAGAACCGAAAAAAGGTTGATTGATTTTTTTGAAAAATGCACGGTGATGTAATTATAGAAAAAGCCTCTCTAATGAGAGGCTTTACATTGAATGAAAAGTGCTTGTTAGCGTAGTACAGCAAAATGACCAGAGACCGCACCATTCTGCTCAATACGAATCATATAACGGCCACTAGGGATTTTGGATCCATCCCAAGTCACACTGTTAATACCAGAGAGACCATTTTGATGATCAATCACTTGAACTTCTTCACCATTAGGATCGAGAATCTTAATAGAAGCTGGGCCTTCTTTGAAAAGTTCAAAGCCGATGACTTTACGATTAAAGGCTTTCAGAGAAGAAGAAGCCTTCTTTGTCAAATTGGAAACTGCTGGAGTTTCAAAAACGGGTTTTTGATCAATGAAAACACCAACCACATCATCTGGAGCGACTTTTGCTTCGCTAGAAATTAGATGACCTTGACGCATCACGCCTAATAACGTTGCCGTTTCTTTTGCTTTAGATTCAGCAAAGACTTTTATTTCTTCGGCATCAAATTGATTAAGCTTGTTCCCGTACCATGCGGATAGAGAACCCGCATCAATATCTTGAACTGTTAACTGAGCACGACGCATAACCATAGAAAGCTTTTCACCTTCACGTAAAACAGTGGCTTCCACTGGACGACCAGCCTCTCCACGTAATTTTTCAATGCTTTGATCTTGAGTGAGCCCTTTTAAGGAAACTTGATCTACAGCGATAATCTTATCACCTGGCAAAATGCCAGCTTCTGCTGCTGGGGTTCCAGGAATAACCTCTACGACTTGAACTCCTTCGGAGATACCGTAAATAGTGACACCAATACCACCAAAAACTTCTGATGCAAAAGATGCGACAGACGCTAAAGCTAAGACGGTTAGAATTTTACGAAATTGCATACATGCCTCCATTCTATTCAGAAAATATAACTATATCCCTCAAAAAGCAACTATGAAACTAGGGATTCTAATGTAAAATGTGCTTTTAGTTGCGGTCTAAAGACTCCGTTTCCGTTTCGGCTTCATATTCCTCATCTTCGTAATACTGATCTTCATTTCCATCGGGAATAATTAAAAGGCCTAAAGCCGCAGGTTCCTGTTTTTCATTCATGTAACCTTCCAAATAAAGAGAAGTGGAAAGGCGAATAATACGAAGATCCATCATGGTTCCTCCTTTATGAATGCTTTTTGGATTCCGATTCCAAAACAAGAATTTCTTATTCATATATTCAAAACGATTTTCTTCAAAATGGTATCCCCATTTAGAAACGCCTTCTTCAGATTGTCTGTAAAGGCAAAACCGTTCATCAATATCACATTCAAAAGAGGCTTCTTCTTGATATCTCTTATTCCATTCTCGACTAAATGCACAAGACTGAACAGACTTTCCACCATTGCGTTTACGGTTTAATTCATCGTTTAAAACGACTATATCCATTGGAGTATCTTTGACTTGATTCCAGACATCCATCAAAATAATATAAGCCTCAATATCTTTAGGACACTTGCCATCTAATTCCACAGACTCATGAGCTTTTAATAATTTTGTTTGTAGATCCATATCTAGAATCGATGGAATCTCGCTTTTCTTAATTTTTTCAAGAACTTTCTTTGGCGGCACCGTCACCACCTTATCCCCTTTCTGCACCACATAACCAAGCTCATCACGAACCATATTTAAGCATTGCTGAACATGTATTCCCACAATATTAGACCCACCAGAAACAAAGTCTACGCCTATTTTTAAATTCCATTCTCCAGCAGAATTATCGTTCGATTTATCTAGATCACAGAAAGGCTCTTCTCGAATACCATCGATATAAATAATCTTTGCTTTTAAGCGAGTTAAAACTTTTTCATCTTTTCCCATGCGATCTAAACTCCACAAACTAGGAATCG
>JAAYXQ010000263.1 GCA_012515825.1 Fibrobacter sp. | reverse complement strand
CTATTTATTTATGCATACCGATTGGATGGATTATATTAAAACGAATACAGAATTAGATCCTTCTAATTTAGATCGAATTCGGCGCTTTTGTAGGGCTTTTTATAGTCAGTTTGATGGGATTTTTGTCTTAAATTCGCAGCATAAAAATTGGCTCACTAGTCCTGCCATGGGGATTTCATCAGAAAAGATTTTTAAGACAGCTCATTGGAATGGTTCTCATTTTAAGCCTTTTGATAATAAAAAAGAAGTGAATAAAGAATCTCCTGTCTTTTTATATGTGGGGCGATTAAGTGAAGAAAAGGGAGTATTTGATTTACCATTAATTTTTTCAAATATAAAAGAAGTGTTTCCTAAAGCGATACTTCAAATTGCTGGAACAGGAAATGCCGAAAAAGAATTAAAAGAAGAAATGCCTGATGCTGTTTTTTTAGGTTGGGTTGATCATCAGGACTTGCCTTCGATTTATAGCGGTGCTGATATGCTTTTATTGCCTAGTTACTTTGATACTTTTGGCTGTGTTGTTACAGAAGCTATGAGTTGTGGACTCCCTGTTGCTGCTTATGATTGTAAAGGGCCTAAAGACATTATATCTAATGGGGTAGATGGGGTGTTAGGTGCGGATAAGGAGTCGCTTGCAAAGGCAATTATAGAGGTATTTAAAAACGGTAAGGCATGGGAAATGAGCCGAGCGGCACTAGAAAAAGCTTCTCTTTATCAACCAGAAGAGATTATGAATCAAATGATGCTTGATCTAAAACTGAAATCTCAAATTTCTAAGTCGCCAGCATAGACTGTGATGATTTCTCCATCTTCTTTTTGAAATAAAAGGCTTCCATCATCATTGATATTATAAATGGTTCCTGAGATGGAGTTTCCGAACTCTACGACGCAAGCTTTTTTGCCAAGAAAGTTTTCCATTTGAAGCCATTCGTTTTTCCAAGGAAGAAAGCCTTCTTTTTTGAGCTTTAAGAGAGCGGATCCCATTTTAGAAATAAACAACTGAAGTAAATAAGAACGATTGATCGTTTTTCGGGTGATTATTTTCAAGCTCGTTGCTGGGCGCCCAATGCTTTCAAGGTCAGAAGGGTCGGTGTTGACGTTTAATCCGATTCCTAAAGAGAGAAAAGATTCTTTATTAAAGATGAGCCGTTCAGAAATAATGCCACAGATTTTTTGTCGATTCCACAATAAGTCATTTGGCCATTTAACGGCGACTTGGATGTTATAATTTTTTAGAATTTGAGCTAGAGAGATAGCGGCTATTTGGGTGATTTGCGAAAAATAAGACTCTTGAATGCCTGCGAGAGGAATAAATAAATTGAAGTATAAATTTTTGTTGACTGGAGATACCCAAGGACGATTGTGTCTGCCATGGCCAGCAGTTTGTGAGTTTGCGACAATAAGAGTGCCTGGATAAAGTTCTCTAAAATGATTGTGGAGATAAAGATGGGTGCTTTCGATGTTTTCGAAAAGGAGAGTCGGAGCACCGTATAAGCCTTGAAGAGTCCAACTAGAAAAAGGCTTGTCTTGATCAAATAAAAAGGGCATAGATGTTATTTATCTCGCTCTTCATCTTCGAGCGCTTTTAAGGCCTCTTCAGGGAAAATGGCGAAGTATTCTTTCTTTTTATCTTCAAAAAGTTGGAGCATACGTTCTTGTTCAAATTGCTCGCGGTCAATATTTTGCATAAAGAATTCATCTCGGGCAAAATCTCTTGTTGTGAGAAGCGTTTTCATTTCTTCAGAAAGGTCAAGTTCGCTCCATAGCACATAGTATGAACCAATAGCTGCCTCACCAAAAATATCCACATTTAAAATGATATTATTGCTTTTAGAGGTGTCTTGAATCTCAATCTTTGTTTCTTTTTTTTGAGGTTGATAGAGAGTGGTATCTTGTGCAGAAACAAAAGAAGACAAAAGAAGTATCACGAGAATGACGAAAGACATTCCAGTTACATCAAAAAAAAGAGGTTTCTTCTTTTGCAAAATACGGTTCCCTATAGACAATTCTTATTTTACTCGCTTTACTAATATAGTGTTTTTTTTCTGTAAAAACTATGGGGCTAAAGGCATCCAAGGCTTTACTTCCGAGATATTCAAAAGAGCGTGTTCCTTGGCACGTCGAATCGCTGCAGCAGCGATCATTGCTCCATTATCAGTACTGAGTTGTGGGGATGGAAAATACAAATCGATTTGCTTTCGATCACAATATGCTTTGAGTTTAGCTCGTAAGTGATTATTGGCACTAACTCCACCTCCAACAATAAGCGTTTTTAATTGAGTCTTTTTTAAAGCCCAGATGGTTTTGGAAACTAAAATATCGACAATCGCTTCTTCTAAAGAGGCACAAATATCGTTTATATTTTCTTGAATAAATTCAGGAGAGTTGTTTTCTACATAACGGAGAACAGAGGTCTTTAGTCCACTAAAAGAAAACTCGCCGTGATCCTCATGTTTTAGAGCTCTTGGGAAGGTATGAAACTTTCTATTCCCACTCGCTCCAAGCTTTCCAATTAAGGCTCCTGCAGGGTAAGGGAGGCCTAATAATTTGCCGCATTTATCAAAGGCTTCTCCAGCGGCATCGTCTCGAGTTCGTCCAAGCAGGGTATACTCAAAATTAGGATTTTCAACAACTAATTCAGTATGCCCTCCAGATACAGTCAGAGTTAAAAAAGGAGGTTTTAGATTAGGGTTAGTTAACCAAGCGGCGCTGAGATGTCCTTCTAAATGATTGACTCCATAGGCGGGAATTCCTAAGTCTTTAGCGAGGCCTTTTGCAAAACTTGCCCCTACAAGTAGTGGCCCCATTAATCCAGGGCCAGCTGTAAAAGCAATGGCGCCAATATCTGCGAGTGAAATTTTTGCATCTTCAATCGCTTTTTGAACAATGACAGCGATTTTTTGAAGATGGGCGCGTGCCGCAATTTCTGGGACCACGCCGCCATAGAGATTGTGTTCTTCTATTTGACTATAAAGGGGATTTGATAAAATATGGACTGGATTATCTTCTAATACAGCACAAGCAGTTTCATCACAGCTAGATTCTATACCAAGCCAGATCATGGAGTATTTCCTGTTGAAGCAGCAGTCGTATCGGGTGCTATTGTTTTTAAATAAAATTTTTCGGGCTGTACTCTTGTACTTTGAATGGGCTTAAGTATTCGAACAGTAGGAGATAAACTATCCGCATCTTCAATAGCAAAGCGGTTAAATTCAATGATTAATTCAATATCTTTATTGTTTAAACTATCTAAGATTTTCTTTCCTCCCGTAATTTCCACAGAAGCTTCGGTAGGAGAAATACTGTATTTTGTACGATCGTACATACCGATGAGTTGTACAGGAACTTTGTTCACTTTAATACGCGTGACAGGTTCAATTTCTAAATCTAATTGAACAGAGGTATTTGCTGTTTCAATATTAGAAGGAATGTGGCTAAGATTTAAAGGTAAAGTAAAGGATTGATTTTCTCGAAGTTTTGTTAAATGATCTTTTACTGTTTGTACTTCAAAGACTCGCATGAGTGCTTTTCTTGCCCCATGTATGGTGAGCTCACTTGGTTCAAGGGTGGGCTCTTTCATTAACATAAAGCCTGAATCTAGTTGTATTTCTACAGCAAGTTTAATAGGAACCGTATGAGATATTTTGGTGTCAAAATCTAATTCTAAGAATGAGGTTTCCGTTGGGCCTAAATAACGAATGTTTGGAAAATTTGGAGAACTAAAGAGGTTAGATGAAATTTCAAATCGTTGAAGTCCAAGAGGTACATTGTGAAGATCTAAAGAGATAAAAGCGGCATTGGCGTCCAGAGTCCGCAATCGGATTAATTCAAAAGCCTTACCTTCCACACGGACTTCAATCGTTTCTGGAGGTTTTGTAACCAAGGCTAAATTTTCAGGAAGTCTTGATAAAATAAGAGGAACTTCAATTTCAATAGAATAGTCTTTTAATGAAATGGCATAGAGCCATAACGCGATTCCGCAAATAAAAGCAATGATCTTTAATCCGATATGTTTCATAAATAGCCAATTTGGTTTTTCAAAATTTAGTTATATTCAAGCGGTGTTTAGTCAAATAGGATATTTAATATCGGAATCTTTCCGTAGTTTAAAGCAGCACCGGACGGTTATTTTGCCGTCCTTGGTGACTATTTTCCTTTGCTCTTTGCTTCTTTCCGCAAGTATGGTCACACTTTTAGGCGTTTTTCGCGTGATTTCGGTAGAAAAGTCTCTGTATACAGTGGAAGCGTTTTTAAAAGACTCTGTTTCAGAAGACTCTGTGGCGTCAATAAAGTCTGATCTTTATAAGATAAAATGGGTAGACTCAGTGGAATATGTTAGTGCATCTGCTGCTTTAGAAGATTTTAAAAAACATTTCTCTGAGGAAATGCTTTCTTTAGTTTCTGATAACCCATTGCCAGCCTCTTTTAGACTGACTCTACAGGATCGCTATAAGACCCCTTATTATTTAAACACGTTATCTGCTGAACTTAATAGTATGTCTCTTTTTGATGCCGTTCAGGCTCCAGTAGAATGGGTTGAACGAATCTCTTCTTGGAAATTTTCTTTGTTGTTTTGGCCCTTCTCTATTAGCTTTTTACTTTTAACAACCCTATCTTTAATTATAGGGAATTCAGTACGCCTTTCTTTATTTTCAAGGAAGCTTTTAGTGGAAAACATGAAGTATGCTGGAGGCAGCTCTTTTTTCATTGTGTTCCCTTTTGTCCTTGAAGGTTTAATACAGGGCTTAGTCGGTAGTTTGCTTTCTGTATTCTTCTTTATTTTCTTATTCAATTCGTTACAAAATCTTTTACCAGTTGCAGCCGTTTATTTGAGCGGCTATGGCTGGATGCTATTCTTAGTTGTTTTATTAGTCACATTTTTATCTGTTTATTTTAGTTGGCGTTCTGTACATCGCTTTCTTTTAAGTGACCGTGCTGGAGGCACTTGAGAAAGAATGAGAATCTTGTGCTTTTTGTTATGTGCTTTGGTGAGTATAGGAAGCGCGGCTCCCTTGAAAACAGATACTCAAATTCGGAATCAGCAAAAAGCACTAAAACAACTTGAAAAAGATTTAGTAAAAAAGAGAGAGCAATTAATGCTCTTAGAAACAGAAGAAAAAAGTGTTTTAAATACACTATCGCTACTCGATCAAAATTTATCACAAACGAGAGAGTATGTATCGATGCTTGCTTCCAATGAATCTTTAGTTGCCGCTGCTGTCAAACGTTTATCTCTTGAATTAGATTCTCTAGATCAGAAAATATCTAAGCAACAAGATGCTATGAAAAAAAGAATTCGTACCTTATATATTCAAGGACGACATAGTGAAGGGGAGGAACTCTATCGTTTACTTCGTCAAAAAGAAAATCCTGAAAGGCAATTGTATTTAGTGAGGCGCCTTCTTTCGGAAGATAAAATGCTTGTGGAAAATTTAAGTGCGTCCATAAAAGAACGTACTGAAAAGAAGGCGATGGAAGCAGAACATCTAAAAAACTTACAGGTATTACGATCCAAAAAAGCATCTGAAGAAAAAGGATTTGTGATTCAGATTGAACGTCAGAGTGAAATGTTGTTTATGTTAAAGCGAGATAAAAATCTTCAGAAAAAGGTTTTAGAAGAATTTGAACGAAACCAAAAGACAATGATTTTATTAATCAAGAAATTAGAACAGAAACGAAAAAAAGAAGAAGCAGAGGCAAAGAAGCGTTTAGCTGAAGAAAAAAAGAAGAAGTCGAAAAAGGTTCAGAAAGAAAAACCAAAAGTTAAAAAGGAAACTCCTGCGGTTGTTTTAGACAAGGCTATTGTTGGGCCAAAAACAATGCCTATGCATGGGCCTATTATTTCTAATTATGGCATGCAAGAGCATCCTGTGCTTCATATCATGACTAGAAACTTAGGTGTTGAAATAAAAGGCCAACGTGGAGGAAAGGTGAAAGCGGCTGCTAAAGGGAAAGTTGTGATGACGGCTGAAATTGATGGTCGCGGCCCTTCCGTGATTATAGAACATGAAGGCGGTTTTTACTCTGTTTATGGGCATTTGAATTCCATTCGGGTACAAGAAGGGGATGCGGTTCGAAATGGAGAAGAAATTGGGGAAGTGGGAGATCTCGCCTCTTTGAATGGAATAAAATTGTATTTTCAAGTGAGTCAAGGTACTCAAACGATAGATCCTTTACAATGGTTGAATGAAAAATGATTGAATATGAGCTAAAAGGTCCTCTTTCTCAACAACGTACGCGAATACGTTTAGGGGCTTCTTTAAAAGAAAACCACTTTCCTCAAGCGGTTATAATTGAAGGTCTTCCAGGGATTGGGAAAAAGGCATTGGCCATGGAATTATCAAAGGCTCTTTGTTGTACGAATGCCTCACAGCGACCTTGTGGGGAATGTTTTGGTTGTAAGATGAGCGTCAATTCTGGTGCTGTAGAAAATTGGGTGATTCCTTTAGAAAGTAAAGAAGCTAAAGCAAAAAAAGCTTCCGATGTCTCTGAAGGGAGTTCCGCTAAAACGGTGGAAGAATTTACTCAGGTGTACATTCAAAAAATCATCGAAAACCCTTATAGTATTGATTATTTGTCTGCCGCAGCAGAAATCTCTGTGGATTTAATACGATCATTAACTGGGCGCTTTTCCTTAAAAAATGATCGTGTGCGATGTGTGATTATTGCAGAAGCGGATCGTATGAATGAGTCTGCTTCCAATGCGTTATTGAAGACGTTGGAAGAAGTGCCTCCTAATACTTATTTTATTTTGACAACTTCTTCAAAAGAGCAGTTGTTACAAACGATTCGTTCGCGCTGCTTGTCTATTCATTTGCCTCCTTTATCTTCTGAAGAAGTGCGAGATTTAGCCTCTCAATATGTGAATATTCCAATTTCAGATGATGTTCTTGGTTTGTCTCAAGGATCTGTGGGGCGTGCGATTTATTATGCTTCTAAAGCGACGGAATTACAAGATTTAGCTTTAGAATTTTTAGAATCATCCATCTCTGGAAATTATTCGGATTTGTTTTTTAATCTGGATTCCGAAGAATTAAAAGACCCTGCGGTTGCCATTTTATTTTTAGAAGTGCTAAGCTTTTTGATTACAGATATCGTTCGTGATATGTCTGGAGCGCCACTTCGTTTAGCCGAAACGACGAGACAATTTAAGGATAAAGAGAATACCCCTCTTGATTTAAATGCCTATACAGTGGCTTTACAATCAGTTCAAGAAACAATGTATCGCATTGGTACTCGAAGAACAAGTGCTTTAGTTTGCCTTCAGTCGTTAGCCATAAAACTTTTTGATGGATTTAGGTAATATGCAAGAACTACTCGCTTCTACGATTACCTCTGAATTAAAAGTACCTCATGTTATCGCTCGGCTTTTAGTGAAAAGAGGATGCACTTCTGTCGCGGAAGCCTATTACATGCTTTTTGGCGAAAAGAATGGAATTCAAGATCCATTTCTCATGCTCGATATGAATGAAGCTGTAGATTGGGTTCTTGCTGTTCGTGACCGCCAAGAAAAGATATTTATTTTTGGTGATTATGATTTAGACGGTTTGAGTAGTGTTGCTCTTTTAACTAGAGGCTTAAAAGAAATAGGAATCGCTACTGAATGGCGTCTTCCAAATCGTTTTAGCTCTGGATATGGATTATCAGTGTCGGCGATTGATGAGATGATTGAAGCGGGAGCGAAAAATATTATCACCGTAGATACAGGGATCACTGCCGTTACTGAAATTGAATATGCAAAATCAAAGGGACTTCAAGTGATGGTAGTCGATCATCATCAGCCTTCTGGTGATGGGCTCCCTGCATGTGATGTTTTATTAGATCCACATCGAGAAGAAGATTCCTATAAAAATGAAGAACTTTGCGGCGTGGGATTATCTTATAAGTTAATCTGTGCTTTGTTCTCAAGACTTGGTCTTTCAAGTGCTGAAAAGTTTTTGGATTTAGTGGCTTTAGGGACGCTTGCTGATTTAGTGCCTTTGACAGAAGAAAATAAAATGCTTACTCGTTCTGGCCTTAAAAAAATGTGTCATAGTGATTGGTATGGCGTTCAAGAATTATGCCGCGATGTTTTAAACATGCATTCTTTTATCGGTGGGCAAGATGTTTTGTTCCGTATAGCCCCTATTTTGAATGCCCCAGGACGAATGGGATGTGCTGACGCTGCATTACATTTGCTCTTATGTGATGATCCAATGAGAGCCCCTTCGCTTCTTGCCTCTTTAAAAGAGTGGAATGTATTACGCAAGAAAAAAGAAGCGGAAATATCTGAAGCGGCGATTCGTTGGGTTCATTCTCGTTATGGAAATGATATTCCTTCGGTATTGATTATTGATGGAAACGATTGGCATTTAGGTGTTATTGGGATTGTGGCTGCAAAAGTGGCACAAGAATTTAGTCGTCCCACGGCCATTCTTTCTCTGCAACCTGATGGAACGGCGCATGCATCTGCACGCTCTGTTCTTGGTTTTAACTGGCACAAAGCGTTATTTGAATTTAGACATTTATTTGATCGTTGGGGAGGCCATGCGAATGCCGCTGGCTTTTCTATTCCAGTTTCAGAAATAGAATCTTTCCGAGAGCAGTTGATTTTATTTGCAGCAAATCAAAATTTTTTCCCTGATGAATGCGAGCAAAAAACATCTTTTGATATTTTAGTCGCCTTATCTGAATTAGATGAAGCGGTGATGGATTGGATTTTGAAAATGGAACCTTATGGGGGGAGTTTCCCCTATCCTGTCTTTAAGGCAGAAAAGGTTAAGATTCATAAGCTAAGAGAATTGCGCGGGAACCATTTGCAAATGGAAATCAATCAGAATGGGAGTCGCCGCTTTAGCGCAATTGCTTTTGGAATGGGAAATCAAAAAAGCAAAATTGAACAGAATAATTTTGAAGCCACGGTTGTTTTTGAACCGACTTGGAATGTATATAATCGAAAACGCTCTATTCAATTAGCGATTAAAGCGATGGAGTTTGAACGATAATGATACGCAGAAACGTTTCTGTCATTTTCTTTCTAGGCTTGTTTTTGGGGCTTTTAGCAATTCTTTTTTGGAAGTCCTCTCCTCAAATTGCCCCATTAGTGAAAGAAACTCCAGAACCTGCTCCTTCAGAAGTATTGTTCCATGGGAGGCTAAACCTTCTGACGATTTCTGATCTTTATGTTTTTGAAAATACGGCAGAAAGAGATATAGAAAGCCTTCTCTTGTATCTTCAAGGGCGTTTATCTTCTCTTCATTATTTATATGAAAATATTTATTCTGGAAGGAAGAGATTAAAAGAAGATCTTTTGATTGGTCTTTGGGTAGAAATAGATCAAGATGGCTTTTTTAAAAATGTAAAAGTACAGTTTAATAATGCAGAAAAAAATGCATTAAATAAACCTTTAGTGCATTTTGTAGAAAAATATTGGAGATATAAAAAATCGAATAAGGGCTCTACGAGCTTGCTTATACCTTTCCAGTGGCACGCAAAATATTCAAGATCTCTTTTGAACAACGTTCAATTAGAATAAATGCTTCAAACATACGAGCTTCACGCCATTTAATGGCATAAGTTTTTTTCCAGTTTTCAGCAATTTCATTTGGCGATACGTCTTGGGTTTCGTTTTGATACCAGACTTCTTTTTTTATTTCTTTGATAAGTTCACCCATTTCAAAAGCAGGATGAATAGATCCAATAGATAATAAAAAGGCTCTTAGATTATCTAGCAAAATAGCATCAGTAGGCTCAGAAGAATCCTCCAAAGCCGACTCCCAAATTGCAGAACGGTGCCTCTCCGCAAATTCAAGCAAACGTTTTTCAGTTGCTTGGAGTTCCCCGCTTGCAAATTTGGCTTCCACCGCTTCGCGGGGGTAATAGATACTTTGCGGATAGAATTCTATCATAAGTTGCCTCTGTAAAAATGCCCAGGGCGGGACTTGAACCCGCACGGCCTTGCGACCAGGGGATTTTAAGTCCCCAGTGTCTACCATTCCACCACCCGGGCGAGGAAGGAACGCGCTTAATATAGAAAAAAGAATAGAAAAAAGGATAAAAAACTTTATTATTTATGAAATAATTGATAAAAAAAGTTCTTTCCCTTGTTTTATTCTATCAGCCATACCGATTCCACCAATTCCATTCCCTCCTAAGTGGAGTCCAGGGAAATTTTCTTCTGCGGCCTTAAAGGCGTTAATACGATCTGGAGTTAGTAGATCATATTGTGGAATAGCTTCTTGATGACGACTGATTTCAAAAATAGCGGGATTGAAATTAGGAATTTTAAGAATGGGAATTAACTCTTCTTTAACTAGTGCTTTCAGCTCATCGTCACTTAAGGAAACGTATTCAGGATGACGTTCTCCTCCAACAAAAACCGATAGCATAGCGCCACCCTTAGGGGCTCTATTTTGAAAGAGAGAAGACATAAACAAAATACCTAAAATACGTCTTTTTTCTTTGGATGGAATTAAGGCTCCAAAACCATCAAGAGGAAAACCTTCCCACTTTTCAAAACCGACAGCGACTTCAGCTACAGCGGTGTAGCGTATTTGAGAAATGGCTTCTAGGCCTTTATTCTGTAAGAAAGGGAACGTTTTTAGAATCCCTTTAGCTGATCCTGTAAAGATGACTTCGTCAAAGTGTTCTGCTTCAAAAGCACTAGAAGAAACAGAAAAGCCTTTTTCTTCATTCATGACAACGAGGTCTTTGCATTTTGTTTTAATTCGTTCTTCACCAATGACAGCTACTAAGCGTTCGATAAGACGAGAAAGTCCGCCTTTTGCAGAAAATGTTTTTTTTGTGGCTTTAAGATCTCTAGGTGTTTTCGGCTCTTTCATCTTATGATAAGTACCACGGAGAAAACTACCGTAGGTGGCTTCTAGATTGTAGAGTTTAGGCAAAGCGTAGCGTGGAATAATGGTATCTGGAGAACCAGCATACACACCAGAAACAAAAGGATCTACAGCATATTGAAGAACAGATTCTCCGAGACGACGGCGCACAAAAGAAGAAAGATTTTCATCAGGATTTTCTGCTTTAGGGCGAAAGGGTTCAAATAATAGGCCGAACTTATCTTTCCAAGAAAAGAGAGGTGTTAATAATCCGCTTATTGGGCCACTTGGAAGAGGGTGTAAGCCTTTGCCTTTCCAGATATAACGTTTCCCTGCAAGACTTGGAGCTGTTTCTAAAATATCTAAGGCTTCTAAATCTTCGAAAAGTTCCATGGCTTCTGGTTTTCCAAGAACACCAGTACTAGGGCCTGTTTCCCAGATAAACTGATCTTTTTCTTTTGTTTGAATAACGCCACCAATGTGTTGAGTGGATTCAAAAAGAGTAATGTCAATGTTATTTTTTCTTAGGTAAAAAGCAGTGGTCAAACCAGTGAGCCCTGCTCCAATGATCGCTATTTTTTTCATGTTATTTCATCCAACGATTATTAAAACCCATTCCTATAGTAAAGCTGATTTTAGTAGGTTCAATAGCGGTAGGAAGTAAAGGAATATCGATCCTATGTAACCTAGAACCACCACTTCCGTCTGCTTTTTTAGCAATACGATCTAAACCTCTTGCGAAGCTTAAGGAAATATCTAAAGGAATCGAGTAGAATAGGGTATTTGCTAAACGTATTTCAAAACCAACACTTCGATCCCATAGGTCTATGTTTTTTAAGGCCTCTTTATCAAACCATGAGGAATTCCAAGCAGTGCCGACTTGAGCGAAAACATCGATGAAAAAATCACGTGAAGTAAAAATCCATAAATGCTTCCTAAAGTCTTTATAAATGGGAAAAATATAATGTAGCTGAGCTAAAGCCGTTTTTGTGCCGCTTCGAGCAAAATCTTCTGTGGAAATTAAGTAAGGGTAGCCTTCCAGAAAGAGTGGGTGATAATAGAAGGCATCTAAGGTATCGCTTTTATTTTTGCTTTTCCAAGAAAGAATTCCAGAAACATTGGCCCCAGCGGCAAAACGAGCTCCAGAGTGAATAGGGTTATCTAAGCTCCCAAAAAGAGAAAGACCTAATTCATGGATTTGAAAGTTTCTGTATATGGGCTTGATGGCGCCACTCGCGCTCACGGTAAAGCTTTCTGCAAATGTACCAGGACGATAAAGATCTGCATTACTGTATTGGTAGCTTAAAGAAATTCCGTTTCCTTCTCCAGAAATTGCATTTGAATTGTCTTCTGAAAAACCGCTATAGTGACTTAAAGAAACACCTGCATTAACTCTTTTATGGTAAGTCCAGCGGAGATCATCTTCATATAAATTAAAGTCAGCCCAATCATACCCAAGAGAAATAGTCAAACTATCATTTTTCTTAAAAAGACTATAACCTAAACCTCCCATAAATGAATGCACTGGTACCGCATAATGACTAGTAGAAATAGAATCTTCATAGCTTCTTGGATCTTCGTAACGAACAGTATCTTTGTTTACATAATTGGAATGCATGTAATTCAATTGAAGAGTGATAGGGAAGCTTCTGTTTTCGAGTAAAGCAAAAAAGTCTCTACCGTAACTAGGATTTAAGCCACTTGAGTTGAAATAGTCAAAGTCTTTTGAAATTTCAATTAATCCACCCACTTGTAAAAGATTCTTTTTTAGAGGGTCTGAAAGGAGCATGATTAGGCCAATTTTTGGAACCACTTCTCCATCGCCTGCGACCGTGAAATCAGGGGCTCTTTCTTCAAAGCTAATGAGAGGTACTAGAAGAGGGATTGTTGGAATTGGTTTGTAGTTTGTTTCAACGCCATGGAGAGTGATGTCAAGTAACTCTATTTCTTTGTTATTTTTTTGAGGTTTAATTCCCTTTAGCTCCAAGGGTTTCTTTTGAATAGTTGTGTCTTGAGTCGGTTCATCTAATTTTAGCGAGTAAATAGAAAAACCGTCTTTATCATAACCTGTATAAAAGATGGTTGAAGAATCTACGACAGGAGTAAAGGCGCCGCCGAGAACATTCGTCAGAGGGGTGGTTTTGCCAGTGGCAAGATTCAGCTCATAAAGATTAAAAATGCCGTTGCCGTCATGAGAATAAATGATGCGTTCCGAATCGATCCAGTTGGGATCACGGGAATCAATATTTTTGGAAGAGAATAATTTTAGGTTTTTCCCATCTCTGTCAATGACAGCGATCCCGCGAGTGGTATTATCAAAAAAGCTAAAGGTGATTTTTTTACCATCGGGACTGAATTTAGGACTATAAATATTGTAATAAAATAATGAATCTTCTGGAATAAAAATATCAACATATTCTTCATCATAGGAATCATCTTCTTTTGAAATAGGAGCAAGGCTTAATGCAAAACGGGAAGAATTTGGAAGTCTTCGAGCAAAAACAATTTCATTAACGTTAGGAGAAATATCTGGATAAACAGCATCGGCAAAAGAGGTGATATGCTCTACCTTTCCATTAGTATCTAATATGTCAAGGTCAAAATAAGTGCGCCCATTTCGATCTTTATTCTTGTAATGAACATAAGCTAGTAAGGGCCCTTTGTCTTTCGATTCTCGAATACTAAAGCCTCTTTCAAACCAAGCTTTTTTTGGTTTGAAACCAGATTTTGAATAATCCTTGATATCAATAGTACCTTCGAAATCCAGAATGACTAGGCTATCTTTTTTACTTTGTTCGTCCGTAAGGGAGTCTCTTGTTTTTGGCATTTTGAATAACGAACCATCAAACCAGTCGCCTCCAAAATTGGAAATACCATAAAGACTATTCCCTGCAACGACAAGAAAATCTTGATAGAAAGCATCTGTGGTCCATTTTTCTCCCATGACTAATAGGCCAAGAGATTCTTTTTGTTTTTCGTATTGTTCAGTAATTTCTCTTTTCCATGCTTCGTACAGTTCTTTTTCACTGATTCCAAGAACCGATTGTATCGCTGCATCCACAGTGACTCTATGTATGCGACTCATCTCGGACCATATTTTGGAAATGGTTTCTTCGCCATAATGAGAAGCAATATAACGTATTAAAGAAAAACCTTGAGTATATGGCCCAAGTTCTGCTTTTAAGGCGTTGTTTGCAAAGGAATGCATAAACTCTAAACTTAAAAGATCCTCTTCTAAAGCAGCTGTTCTGAGAAGCATATCACGATGAGAGTCCCAACCGTCAAAACCCATTCGAGCAGATTCAAATTGAGCTGTTCCTTCTGCAAGCCATAATGGTTGGAGAGTAAAAGGGAACATGCTTAAAAAATTAGACGTGGTGTTTTCATTATAATAGTCGGAATAAGAAACTTGAAATCCATAAACAAAAGGAGGAAGTTTACTTCCATTTTCAATACTGACTAAATGAGAAAATTCATGAGTAATAACGTCGCTCAGCCAGTGATGGGAACTCCTGAGCTTAAAATCCCAGTTGGTTAACCAAAGATTGATAGTGTTTTCTGTAGGGATTGCATTTCCATTCGCGTAAAGAGCGTCATGAAGATTTACATTAACTTTTTTATGAAGATCCGTTCTATAACGTTTGACAATAGAATCGTAAACGGCTTCGGCATAGGCGGCCACAATACCCGCGTGTTCTGTGTATTCTGAGGGGTAATTAAAAATAAAGTGTTCTGAAGAAACCGTTTTCCAACGAAGGTGACTTTGATTCCCATAAATAGGAAGAGCCTCTAAGGTGGAGGTTAAAAGAATTGTAACCAATAAGCTGAAAAGAATTTTTTTCAAAAGAGTCACTCGTTAAATGCTTTTTTAGTATTACCTAAAATGTAAAATACACCTATGGTGCAATATACAAAACAACAAAATAACTTTCTATGCGAAAAAAGCTTAAGAATAGCTTAAGATTACCTATAAAAACTCTTTTTCAAAAAAATGCAAAAAAACATCGCATAAGTTCGCCT
>JAAYXQ010000262.1 GCA_012515825.1 Fibrobacter sp. | reverse complement strand
GGCTTTTTTGAGCAGAAATAAACAATATTCCTTCTGGACCTCGGTCTTTTGGGTCTAAATAATAGTCAATAATAAGTGGTTTTTCTGGATTTTTTAGATCCCAGACTATGATCCCCGTCATACGCTCAAGGCCTAAAAAAGCAAGTTTTTTCCCATTGAACTCACCTATAGTCACCATTTCTGGTTCTGCACCCTTATCTTCACTTCGTGCATCTATTTTTAATTTGCCTTTTTTAGCATTCCAATTAAATAAAGAGGGGACCGTTTTTGCGATCATTTTTTCAATTTGATCTCCAGAATCAAAAAGAATTTTTCCCGTTTTACCATCAAATACACTCATCGAACGAGAGCCAAAAGCTTCTACATGATTACATGGCCCTTTCAAACAAGGCTCCATTTTTGAAAAAGTGTGTTTCTTAAGAGCGTTTAACCAAGTAAGATTAAATAAATCTGAGTTCAACAATTTCTTTTCAAGTAAGGCTAAAATATCTGTTTCATCTGAATAAAAGGAATAATCCCTCGATGCTCCTTCATTTGCAGTATATATATAATGACGTCCTTTTTCAGATAAAACGGCAATCCCATCGGGTTGTCGCAAGCCTAAAATGGGAGCATTTTCAATATTTATTTTACCATCTTTTCGGAAGTCAATCCCTTGACCTGGTAAAGAATGATCTAATCCACCTAGTCCAAAAACAGACGTTATTTTTTTCGCCTTAAGGTCAATCGAAGCGATTGCATTATTTTCTTGAAGGCTTACCCAAGCCATTTTACTCGAAGGGTCTACTGTAATATACTCAGGCTCTAGATTTTGAAAAAATGTGCCTGGACCCGTTTTTCGCACTCCATTCTTAATGAGAACCGTACTATCTAGGTGATCAAATTTCAATATAGAAACAGGATTATCTTCTTCTAAAATCTGGATCAAAGCAATAGCACCCTCTGGATTAATCTTTCCATCATCTGAAGGAGATCCTTCGCAAGCGACGAGAAGAGCGCCTCCATTCCCTGTAAAAGTAAGCATGTCGGGTTCAGAGCAAACAGAATAGCTTTTTAAGAACTTTAGTGAATCTGTATAACGGTATAAAACCACTTTTCCAGGATCAGTATGATTTTCACTAATCAAAGAAACCGCAACTAAATCATCAAAGACTGAAACACAAGAGGCGTCACCAGAAAGTTTTTTTGTTTCAATAGCAACTGGTTTTTCTACAACCGTAAGATCAAAAACACTGATTGAACTATTTCCACCAACCGCAAATAATTTATGATACAACGGCATGTAAGCGACTATTTCAGAATCATCTACATTTGATATTCGAGACAAAAATTTTAAGGTTTTTCCATATTGAAAAACTTGATTTTCAGCAAATAGAAGCCCTATTCCCACTAACAATAATAAGCCTATTTTTTTTTGCATGATTTGCCTCAGAAGAATAAACTAAACAAAAATGCACCAATCGCCATACCACTTAAAAATGTAGCACCAAAAGCTATTTTTGTTTTTGATGAAGATGACGTTTGTTCATTTGAGAGGGTATCAGAAATTACTTGTGATACGCCTTCTGCCTCCGCTTTTTCTACCGCTTTTTGTAAAGAAAACGAACAATCACTATATTCCTTTTTCATGAGATTATAGCTTGACTCGTAATTTGCTTTCTGTTCTTTTTCTAATTGAAGTTCATTTTTATAAAGGGATTCTTTTAAGCGAAAAACACTATCATTAGAAACAATTATACTGTCTCTTAAGTCCAATTCTTGCTTGCAAGAGAAGCTGTCTTCTTTTTTATCATCGGCAAAGAGAGTCGATTCAAAAATTAAAAGCAAAATTAAAAGAAAGACTCTCATACCGATTACAATAAAAGACTAGACAAGATCACCCATACTAAACATTGGCATATACATGGCAACCATGATAAAACCAACGGCGCCACCCATAAACACGATAATGATAGGTTCTAGCATGCTGGTGACTGAGTCCACAGCAGCATCCACTTCTTCATCATAGAAGTCAGCTACCTTTAAAAGCATGCCACCTAAATTACCTGTTTTTTCACCAACGCCAGTCATCTGGACCACCATAGGAGGAAATATTCCGCTTTCTTTCATGGGTTCCACAATAGGCTTACCACCAGCAATCGATTGAGATATTTTTAAAATCGACTTTTCAACAGCGAGATTTCCAGCCGTTTTGGCAGTCACCTGAAGGGCATCAATAATGGAAACACCTGCATTTAAAAGAGTCCCTAGCGTACGACCAAAACGAGCCACAGCTGTTTTAGTTAACAAGTCACCAATCTTAGGAGCCTTTAAAAGAAGGGTATCAAATTTTAAGCGCAACTGTGGAACTTTCAAGACGGTTCTCATTGCAACAATTGCAGCGACTATTAAAACAACCCATAAAAGTGCATAATCTTGAATTAAATTAGAAGCATCCATCACTATTTGGGTTGGCCCTGGAAGCTCCGCTCCCATTTCCAAAAACATGCCAGCAAAAGTAGGCACCACAAATGTCAAAAGAGCAACCACAGCACCGACAGCCACAAAAAGAACTATCATCGGGTACATCATCGCCTTTTTCACCTTTCGTTTGGTGCGTTCATTGGATTCTTGATAATCGGCTAAGCGAAGTAAAATGCCTTCTAAGATACCACCTGCTTCACCAGCGGCCACCATGTTACAATACAATTTATCAAAGACTTTTGGATGTAAAGCTAAAGCATCTGCTAAAGAGGAACCACCATTAATTGACATGGATATTTTATGAATCACATCTCTTAATGCAGGGTTTTCCATTTGTTCTTCAAGAATGGTTAAGCATTGAAGCATTGGCAAACCAGCAGAACACATAGAAGAAAACATTCTAGTGAAACGAGAGATATCTGCAGATTTGATGCCTGTTCCAATCGTTAAATTGATTTCGGTAGGCTTCTTTTTTACACTCTGAATAACAAGACGTTTACGACGTAATAATGATTCTGCTTCTTCTTTGTTTTGAGCCTCAATTTGGCCTTCAAAAACATTTCCTTGAGCATTTTGTGCTTTATAAAGAAATATTGCCATGCGCTAAAGCCCCTTCTCCATCAAGAGTTTTTCAAGTGAATCTGGACTTGGTGATTTAGCTAAGGCCTCAAAACGATCCACCTTACGTTCTGCAATTAATTCACAAAGCCTCATATTCATTGTATTCATACCAAACTTTTGTCCAATTTCTATCATAGATTCAATTTGATGCACTTTATCATCTCGAATTAATGCTCGAATACCTGGCGTCATATTCATTACTTCATAGCACATCACTCGCCCACCACCTATTTTAGGTAGTAATGTTTGACAAATAACACCTTGAAGAACAAAAGAAAGCTGTGTTCGAATCGTTTGTTGTTCGCCTTTAGGGAACACATCCACAATACGATTAATTGTTTGTACAGCAGAGTTCGTATGAAGAGTCGCAAAAGTTAAATGGCCCGTTTCAGCAATGGTAATCGCAGCTCGAATTGTTTCAAGATCACGCATTTCACCAATCAAAACAACGTCAGGATCTTGCCGAAGAGCCATTTTTAAAGCTTGTGAAAAGCTATCAGTATCACTACCGACTTCACGCTGATTAATCATACAGCCTTGGTGCTTGTGTAAAAATTCGATAGGATCTTCAATTGTTAAAATATGATCATGGCGTTCTTTATTGATTTTATCAATCATAGCGGCAAGCGTAGTTGACTTACCTGAACCAGTCGCTCCTGTCACTAAAACAAGACCAGAAGGTCGAGTCGTGAATTCACCCATGATCTGAGGTAATCCAAGTTCTTTAAACGTTCTAATTTCTAGTGGAATAATTCGTAATGCTAAAGCCACACATCCACGTTGTAAATACGCATTAGCACGAAAACGAGCAAGATTAGATATACCAAAAGAAAAGTCGCATTCTTTATTCTGTTCAAAAGTTTTCTTTTGAATTTCATTCATAAGACTATAAGACATTCTCATAGTCTCATCTGGTTTTAAGC
>JAAYXQ010000261.1 GCA_012515825.1 Fibrobacter sp. | reverse complement strand
TAAAGAACTTTCCAACTTGAGTTTCCACTTCATCGTTTTCTTTAACGCGCATCCAAACAAGGCCTTTAGCGCCATAACGAGCCACGTGGGCAGTCAAATCATCAATTTGTTTACGAGTAAAATCAACGCAACCCTTAGCGGCAAGCCCACGGATCTTTCCACCCGCTTTCATCACGGAATTGAACACGCCAAAGCCAGTATTACCAGCTAATTCTGTCACGTCTTTAATTTCTAAATCAAAGCGTAAATCTGGTTTATCAGAACCATATTTAAGCATTGCTTCGGCGTATGTCATACGGCGAATAGGAGATGGGGGAGTGAAATCCCAAACTTTTCCAATGACTTCAGAAACAAAGCGATCAAATAAATCCATCACATCATTTTGATCTACAAAAGACATTTCCACATCAATCTGAGTAAACTCAGGTTGGCGGTCAGCTCTAAGATCTTCATCACGGAAGCACTTTGCTACTTGGTAGTAGCGGTCCATACCAGCAATCATTAGTAATTGTTTGTATTGCTGTGGGCTCTGAGGCAATGCATAGAACCTTCCTGGATTGACTCGAGACGGCACTAAATAATCGCGAGCACCTTCTGGAGTACTTTTACAAAGGACTGGCGTTTCAATATCTTCAAAGCCATTTTCATGGAAGAAATGATGAACTTCTTTTAAGAAGCGACTCTTTAGTATTAAATTCTTTTGAATCCATGGACGTCTTAAGTCTAGGTAGCGATAGCGTAAGCGTAAATCGTCATTTTCTCTAGATTCTTCTTTAGGATCGTTAATGGCTAGGGGAGATGTTTCAGCGGTATTTAAAATTTCGATTTTATCAATTTTAACGTCAATTTTACCAGTGCTGAGCTTATCATTTTCCATGCCTTCAGGACGATTTTGAACAACTCCAGTCACAGAAATCACAAATTCGTTTCTTAATTGATCTGCTATCTGATGAACCTCTTGATTCCTTTCTGGATCAAAAACCACTTGTGTTTTTCCATATTTATCACGCAAATCCACAAAAATAACTCCGCCTAAATCACGACGGCGATCTACCCAGCCCGCGAGAGAAACTGTTTTGCCAACATCTTCTAGGCGTAAAGCACCACAATTATGAGTCCGTTTCATACAATAAAAGTCCTTAAAAGAGGAAAATTTTGAACAAATATAGAATAAAGGAAAATAAAATTTAGAGGTTACTTTCTCAAAAGACTTGAGAATGATATGGTTTTGATGAATACTTCTTCAATGAATCGTAATTCAAAAAAAAAATCCCTATTTTTTTTTTAGAAAATTAGTTTTTCTATTTTCGAGATCCAAATGTAATCGTACGAGGTAATGTCCTTGAAAATAAAAAACGCTATACCCTATTTTATTTCTGTATTCTCTATTTCTTTTATTCAGATGGGTTTGTTTATCTTTTTTCAAAGATGGCTTTCTTTTTCGTATTCAGGCGTTCCTTTTTTATGGAGAAGCGCTTTATTACAGACGCTTTTATTACTGCCTTATATTTTTATGCTTGCTCCAGCAAGTTATTTTTCCAATCGCTATCCGAAAAATAAAGTCATGGGTTATACTGCGTTATTGATGACGCTTGTTTTAATTTTAATCGCTGTCTTTTATACTTTAGGTTTAGGTTGGATCTCTTACTGTCTTATTTTATTGTTTTCGATATTTCTTTCTATAGAGAGCCCTGCAAAATTAGGTATTCAAAAAGAATTATTTGGGGTAAAGCGATTAACTTTATCTAATGCTTATCAATCTTCTTTTTCCATTTTAGGGGTAGTGGCAGTCTCGTTTGTGACCATTGGGTTTTCTCCTGAAGAGACGTCTTTTTTAAAATATGAAATATTACCTTGGCTTTTTGTAATCATAGGAGCGATTGCGACATTAGCTGCTTTTAAAATTCCAGAAGTAACGCCTCCTTCGAAGTACATGAAGCTTCGGTCTTCCAGAAGAACAATTTCTTCTACGTGGTCGAACCCGCTTCTCAGGCTTTGCATCATTGGCCTTGCTTTTTTTTGGGGAACGGCTCAAATATTTATTCTATTATCCCAAGACATTTCTGGAATGCATATCGTTAGCGTTTTACGCAACACGCTCATTTTTTCCGCGATTGGTTTAGTTTTTGGCTTTTTAGCTGCAGCAAGAGCCTCTAGAAATTTCATAGAAACAGGGCTTATTCCTACGTCGGCATTAGGTGCTGCCGTCATGATGTTCTTATCTGCCTTTATCTCAAATGAATTGATACAAGCACTTGTCTATGGGGTAATTGGTTTTTGTGCTGGTATCTTTTTTATTCTCGTGAAAGCTCTATTACAACAAAATACAAGACCTGATACTGCTGGTCGTATTATTGCTGTCGCCAACATGATGCAGATGCTTTTCTTATTTACGTTTCTCACTCTTCAAGTCGTCGCGATGTCTTTTATCTCGGTTTCCATTGACGTCTTTTTTATCCCTCTTGCAGTCATTGCTTTTATTGGCTTTAGTTTATCATTAGCTAAAACACCTCAAACCCTTTTGAGAGCATTTCTTCGTTTATTTTTCTTTTTTCGCTATCGCCTAAAACCTATTGGTATTGAAAATATTCCAGAAACAGGTCCTGTTTTATTAGTGGGATCACACTATAGTTTTATTGATTGGGCTGTGTTACAAATGGCTTCTCCAAG
>JAAYXQ010000260.1 GCA_012515825.1 Fibrobacter sp. | reverse complement strand
GAAAAAAGGGGAAATAAGTTTCAAAAAAAAGCGGCAAAGAATTCCTTGTCGCTTTTAAAAAAGGGTGAAAGAATTTTTGCTTAAAAAATCAATCCTTTTTTACTCCGTCTTGTTTTTCAAGAATCGATGTAATATAATCATAGGCCTCATCTACAGAATCACAGAATTTAAATAGAGACAAGTCTTCTTTATCAATCATTCCTGTTTCCACGAGATAATCCCAGTTCACTAATTTTTTCCAGAATTTCGTTCCAAAAATGACAACAGGCATTTTTTGAGCGTATTTCTGCGTTTGAATCAAAGTGAGTATTTCAAATAATTCGTCCAAGGTACCAAAGCCACCAGGAAAAGCAACTAAGGCTCTTGCTAAATTCAAAAACCAATATTTTCTAATAAAGAAATAGCGGAATTGTAAATTAAGACAATCTGTGATATAAGGATTAGAATGTTGTTCAAAAGGTAATTTGATATTTAAGCCGATGGATGGAGAACCCATGTCATCTGCACCTCGATTTCCTGCTTCCATAATGCCAGGTCCGCCACCAGTGCAAATAGCATAGCTTTCGTGACGAGGGTGGTTCATCCATTTACCAAGTCTTTTGGCTAGTTCTCTTGCAAGATCATAGTATTCAGCGACATTCTCAAGGTGTTTTAATCGAGCTAGTTTTTTGGGGTCTTTTGTCTTTTTTCTTTGCTTTTGAATTTCGCTCATGGACAACGTTCTTGCAGATCCAAAGAAGACAATGGTGTTTTTAATTTTTTCTTCTTGAAAAGTGACTCCAGGAGCAATAAATTCAGAGAGCATTCGTACTTGACGACCTGCAGTACTTTCTAAAAAGTTTTTGTCATAATAAGAAATAAGAGGCTCTGGTCTAGTGACTACAGCTTTTTTTTTCGTTTTTACAGGGGTTGTTTTTGCTTTTTTCATAGAAAATCCTTTAAGATAAGGATAAATATAAGGTTTTTTAGAAAAAAAGCTCGTTTTCTCATTTTGAAAAGCAAAAAAACTTTATATTTACGACATGCTTGTTAAAATATGGACAGATAGTTTTATTATCACGGGAGATATCGATACGTTACGAGATGAACGTTTGACTGATTATATCCGTGAAAATAAAGACTTTATTGCAGTGACACAAGTGCGGGTAACTGATCGAAATGGAAAGGATTTGTTTCGTACGCATTTTTTAAATGTGAGTACGAATCATATAGAAATCATTTTACCTGCGGAATAAAGAGTCCTTCTAAGAAAATTTTTAGAGTTCCATTTTGGGAGGAATCTTTGGCTTAGCAGTCGCTAAAAAAAAGTAAGGCTTTTTGCCTTACGGTTATTTTTTGTATAAAAAATCCTATAAAATTCTGTAAAACAGGGGAATTCTCTTTGAAAAACAATTGAATTTCGTTTTTTTTAGCTGTTAAAAAAGAAGGATCTTTCTATTTTTCAGCATGAATTTTATGAGGTAACCGTTTATGACACCAGAGGCCCGAGAAGGCAATATTTTTACATCTTCACTTGACTTTCTTGTCAATTGGGGACGCAAAAATTCGCTTTGGCCGTTCCCTTATGGTACGGCATGTTGTGCAATTGAATTTATGAGCACGGAAACGGCTCGTTATGATTTATCGCGAATAGGTTCTGAATATGTACGTTTTACTCCACGTCAGTCAGATGTGCTATTAGTTGCAGGTACCATTACCTATAAGCAAGCTCCTATTTTAAAACGTATTTACGAGCAAATGGCAGAACCTCGTTGGGTGATTGCTATGGGTGCTTGTGCTTGCTCTGGCGGTTTTTACGATTGCTATTGCACCGTTCCAGGCATAGATCATATCATCCCTGTCGATGTTTATATCGGTGGATGTCCTCCACGCCCAGAGTCTTTCTTTGATGCGATGTTTGACTTGCAGAAAAAAGTGGAAGATGAATCTTACATGAAGCAACGTGCAGAACGTCTTAAAGACCAGATTGAAGATATTAAACGCAAGTCTAAAGAGTGTCGTGAAGATCTTATTCTTCGTAAAAATGAAGCTTGTGAAATGGTATCTAATACGGTACGTTCTAAAGTAAACGATGTATTAGATGTATTTCCATTTAAAAAGGGGCGTTAAAATGAACTTTTTTGAAACGCTTTTTCCTGTTTTGGAAACCAAATTTAATGTAGAGAAAGATGCTTCTGCTCATTGGGATCATTCGGTTATCGCTAAAGCCTCTGTTTTAAGAGACTTGATTATTTTCTTGAGAGATGACGAATCGTCTAAAATGGAAATGCTTCTGGATGTAGTAGGTATCGACTATTTGGGTTTTCAAGATTACGAAGGCCCTCGCTTTGCTGTTGAATATGTGTTCAAAAGTATTTCTCATCCAGGACGTCGGGTCCGAGTTAAAGTTTTTGTCAGTGAACAAGATCTAGAAGTGCCAACCATTTCTGATTTGTATCCAATTGCAAATTGGCAAGAACGTGAAGTCTATGATCAGTATGGCATTCTCTTTAAGGATCATCCTGATCTTCGTCGTATATTAAATCATGTAGAATTTGAAGGCCATCCTCTTCGTAAGGATTACCCAGCGCACCGCCGTCAATGGCTTTCAACAAACGACTTTTTACTCCCAGCATTAGAAAAGCGCTTAGAGTCAAAAGGGTATAAAGTGGTTCAACATTCTAAAGAAGTGTTGCCTAATGAAGATGAATATTTGACAGGGAGTATTCAAGAATGAAAGTTATAGCTCCTAATGGCGATAAGCTTAATTTAATGCCCTTAAACGTAGGGCCTTCTCACGGTGCCACTCACGGGTGTCTTCGTTATTTTTGTGCCTTAGATGGCGAATCCATTGTAGCCACAGTGGGTGAAATTGGTTATTTGCATCGTGGCTTTGAAAAAATGGCTGAACGCGGCACTTGGCAACAAGTGGTTCCTTATACAGACCGCTTAAACTATTGTTCTGCGATGATGAATAATATTGCGTATTGTCGTGCTGTAGAAAACATGTTCCAAATGGAACTACCAGAACGTACCAAAATTTTACGCGTCATCATCAATGAATTATCCCGTATGGCTGACCACTGTATTTGTGTGGCTGCAGCTGCTCAGGATTTAGGTTCTACCACGGGCTTCTTCTATTTGTTTGATAGCCGTGAAATGATGATGGTCATTTGGGAAAAGCTCACTGGCGCTCGTTTAACTAATAGTTATTCTCGTATTGGTGGTCTTTATAGAGACACTTATGATGGCTTTGAAGAAGATGTTCTTGCTGTTTGTAAGCAAGCAGAAAAAAATCTTCGTGATGTTCATGCTTGCTTTGATCGCAACCGTATTTTCTTAGATAGAACGGTTGGTATTGGTGCCATGAAACCAGAAAGAGCCATTCAATGGGGTTGGACTGGTCCTTGCCTCAGAGCAACTGGTGTTGCTAGTGATCTTCGTAAAGACGAGCCTTATTATGATTATGAAACCTATGATTGGAACGTCGTTACAGGTACTGCTGGTGATGTTTATGATCGTTTAATGGTTCGCTTAGCTGAAATTGAAGAGTCTATTAAAATTGTTCGTCAGGCTTTAAAACGTTTGACTCCAGGTCCAATCGATATTATGGATCCTCGTATTCGTGTGCCTTCACATGCTTTAGCTTATCAAGATATTGAATCCTTGATTGGGCGTTTTAAGAGTGTTTATGAAGGCGTTCGTGTGCCTGCAGGAGAATATTATTGTGGCTCCGAAGCAGCGAATGGTGAACTAGGCTTTACATTGGTTTCAGATGGTTCAGGGAAACCCTGGCGTGTGAAAGTGCGTCCACCTTGCTTTACTCAATTTGCCGCATTTCAAGAGCTTGTCGAAGGTTCTATGTTAACTGACTCTGTCGCTACTCTTTCTAGTATTAACATTATTGCGGGAGAATTGGATCGATGAAAAAAGTTCAAGGTGCTGTTCATTTTGTTGCCAACAATAAGCTGAGTTTTGAAAGAGGTCCTTCTCCTGTTGAATTGTATCCGACTCCAGCTGATCAACTAGGCCATAAAAAGAAGGCTCAGCCACAACCAACTATGGAAGAAATTCTTCCTAAGTTAGAAACGCCTGAGATGAAGGCTCGAATCGCTGATTTATTGTCTCGCTATCCAGAAGCTCAAGGAGCTCTTCTTGAAGTGCTTTGGCTTGTTCAAGAAGCTTTAGGATGGGTCCCTCGCGAAGGGATTCGTTTTGCCGCTAAGGCTTGTGGATGTTCTGCAGCTCATGCATTTGGTGTTGCTACATTCTATACCATGTATAAGCATGCCCCAACAGGGCGTTTCTTGCTCCAGTTCTGCCGTAATATTTGTTGTGAACAAAAGGGCGCCTCTAATATTATTGCTTATACTGAAAAAGCATTGAATATCAAAACAGGAGAAACCACTCCAGATGGTCTTTTTACCATTCTTCAAGTAGAATGTTTAGGTGCTTGTGGCTTTGGCCCTGTGATGCTTGTGAATGATGATTTTGCAACGAATGCTAAAGATGGAAAATTAACAATGCTTCCTGGAGAAACTCTCACTCCTGAACACGTTGATAATATTCTTCGTTGGTGCTATGCAAGAGAAAAAGAGTTTAAAAACGAACCTGTAAGAGATGCTCTTGGCGGTTCTGTGGCTGGTCATTTAGGTCATCCTGGCGCTCCTGGCGCTTCAGCTGTAGCTCAAACTTTTGATTACGCTCCACCTTCTCCTGTTTTAGGTTTAAAAGCTGTTTCTAAAGAAACAGGTGTGGTTCTTACCTGGAAAGG
>JAAYXQ010000259.1 GCA_012515825.1 Fibrobacter sp. | reverse complement strand
TCGGTGACTAAGCGTTTTTGAGCTTCTACGAGTGCTGTAGAAGATTCGGTCAATTGCTTAAACTGTACACAAATCTTATCGGCAAGAGTATTGAATTCGTTTTGAATCGCCGAAGCAAACTCAGAAGAACCTGCTTCTGCTTTTTCAGAAACACGACTTGCTAATGTACGTAAATGTTCTACGCCTTCTAGCTGCTTGGCCTGAGTTGCCTCTGCTGTAGTAGAAAGCGATTGAGTGAATTGCGTAGACTCTTCTTTAATTGCATTTATAAAAGCACTGGCCCCTTCTTTTAATGCATTCACCTGACTAGAAACAGTCTCTGCAAAAGTACTAGACATTTCCTGAATAGACTTTTTAATTTCATCAGAGGCAAAGTGCTCCATAGAAGCCCATTTGGTTTGAGCTTGAGTCAAGAAGGATTCTAAAGATTTCGATTGGTTTTGAGTCACTTGAGTTAAAGACTCTACCGATTCTTTTTGTAAAGTCACAAACGTTTCTGAAATCGAAGCGAGTGTAGCCTCTTGATTCTTTTTCATGTTTTCAGCTAAAGCAGCCATCAATTCATGGACATGCGAATCTGAAGATTTTTCTTCTATGCTAAATGAGGGAATCAATTCAAGCAAAGTAAACTTGTCTAAATCAGAAACAAATTCTGTATTTTCTTTTTCGACTAAAGCATGAGACGCATTCAAAACTAAAGCAGAGAATAAGCCACACAAGCTCGTTCCAAAAATACCTTTCATACTAGAGAAAATAGACTGAATTGTGATCAATGTATTTTCTGTAGTGGAATTATCAAGTGCAGAGCCAGCAGTCGATACAGCAAGCATTAAGCCAAAGAAGGTACCTAAAAGGCCTAGCAAAACAACCACGCCACCCATGCTCCGTCCGACTTGAACTGAAGCCTTCGCATCTAAAATTTCAGTTACTAACTGAGAAGAAAATGGCACTTTACGGAGCGCGAGCCTTTTCACCACAGAGATACGTTCGCCCACCATGCCAGGCTGCACTTTGTCTAGGACCAAGCCATTGGAATGCACTTTAAGATTATTTCGTTCCGCTTCGATCGCTTGCATTAATTTGTAATCTCGCCATTGAGAGACAAGGTAAATGGCAAAAATGGCAAAGACAATAATCCAACCGAATAATGGTGCTCCAAAATAAAAAGCACTGGCAAGAAGAACTATAAAACCTATAACGGTCAATAAAAGGATTAGCTTGGAAGTATGTTTCATCCGTTCATCCTAAGGGTTAGTGTTAAAAGAATGCGAATTTTGACCGAACAAATCCAATTGCCCGCGAGAAAATCCACGTAAATAAAGCGACCACTTTTCTTGATACCATCTGCAGATCAATAATGTTAAACCAGCCGCATAATCACAAAAATCATCAGTATAAGCTAAAAATGGGTTTTCGTAGGCACCATTGAGATCCCACTGGCGGCCCACATTTCTTGCACAACTCATCGAAGTCGGGTAATAACGCGTTTTAGATCCTGTACTAAAACCCGCATAGAAACGCTTCAAAGCGACCTCTGCCAAAGAGGCTCTTAAGCTTGAAATCATTTCCGTTTCTTGACTGCGAAGAGAGGCTTCTAAACAAGGAAGAACTTTTGATATAGCATCTGTTGCGCCTTCTTTATACCAAAAATTACTCAAACGTTCCTGTAAATGAGATGCACGAGAAGACATCATCACTAAAAGCTTTTCAGCGTCTCCGACCATTAAATGGATCGTAGAAAAATAAAGATTTTTAATTTCTTGTTTTGTGGATTTAGAAGAAAAGTACCAACCTTGGGTATCTTGTGCAATCCACTGACTTTGAAGTAACTGCCTATGAATCTCATCTGTAGAAAAGCGTTGATTCCATTTAAAATGAAATTCTTCAAATTTAGAGGTAAATTCATCGATCAAATGCGGGAACTCCGATTCCCATAATTTCCAGGCAGAAGAGCTAAAAGAAATAGTTTCTGGACCAGCCATTGTGGCTGAAGGATCATTATCATTAGCGTCTAGATGTTCAAATAGAGCAATAGACCAAGTCGCATTCATCACTTGAGACAAATTGGCAATCATCGAAGCCCGATTAGGCCGCGACCCAAAACGCACAATACTTGCGCCTGTCATTTTTCGAATTGCTCTGCGAAATGATTCGTCCACGTTGAAAATATACCAAATCCACAAAAATTAAAAGCTGGATTCTATCCGATGCCATACGGATCTTGAGACAGTCTTTCCCTTTCCAGCTAATTCTTCAGTTTCTTTACGAATATCGGCTTCTAAATTGCCTTTAATTAATTGCAAGTTCCCCGAATACTCTCCACCTTTTTCGATATATAAGCCAAAAACATTCCCAAAAATCTGAGTCGATTCAGCCTTTATGGAACCTGCACCCACGGATAGAGCAAAACGATTACGCGTAAAAGAGCACTTTTTTAAGGAGACTTGATTAGAAGAATTCACCCATAAGCCATAATAATTATTAATAAAAGACACCGATTCAAAAACGCCACCAGATTGAGTCACTGAATTTCTAAAAGCATTTTCCACAACCAAGTTCTGTACTAAAAACGGCGTTGTATTAGACACAAAATGAATACCGCTCCAGCTTTTGGTGGTATCTAAACTCTTAAAAACAACAGGCTTTTGCAGCGTTCCTAATATGCTCACAGACCCTCGCAAAAGAACCTTCGCGTAAGGCATCATAAACACTTGAACGCCTGGATCAATAAGTAAAGTATCTTCTCTAGAAAAAACAACGCTTGTTTCTAAAAGATAAGGACTATTTTTTTCTGTTAAATGAACCTTTCCAGATTCTATAACAGGAAAAGGAACTTCAGCCCATCCTAAGGATAAAAGAACACTGATTAATAAAAACAGTGATTTCCTCACACAAGGCTCCTTAATTTAAGTTTCTGAATGACACGCATTTTAGGAATATTTTGTTCTGAAAATTTTTCAGTGACATTTAATTTCCCGTTAACTTCTATCGCAGATTCTTCAATCACTCCCATAGTGACATTAAATAATAAAATTCCGCTACCAATCACAAAATCTTCACTATTCATTTGAATATCAGGATCATTTACCATTTGTTTGTAGCGCACATTCATACGGATTTTTGCAAGCATTACCCCATTACGTTGGAATAGATCTTCTAAAGTAAAGCTTTTATAAATCACCATTTGCTCATTATTTTCTCCAGTGACAGCGTGCTGGCGTTCCCAAGATTCACCTACGCGAACAGGCTTGCCAGGAAAAACAGGCTGGATTTTTAGAAATAACTTAGCGATTTCTAATTCATCGCCTTCTGGATGAGCCACATAATTATCCATCACTGGTTCACTCATTAAACCGTCTTTAGCCATTTTAAACTGGAAATTTTGCGAGCTTAAATATTGTTCCACATAACGGAATTCTTCGACAGAGCGCTTATCTGAGGTATATTCTACAGAATCTACTTTGATTTCAAAACGAGCCGAACTATCATCGTAAGCCATCAATAAAGAAGAAGTAACAATCAGCCGAAGAGAGGTTTCCATCGATTCAATCGTATCCTGAGGCATAGAATCATCGAGAAAGACGTTCATGTCTGCTTGCATCAAGAATTTTTGATCTGCGATGTTTTGAGTATTAAAGACTAAATTGGTCGTTTGTTGATCACAAGCCAATAATAAAAAGCTGGCTAAAAGCAAAGTTTTCTTCATGCCCCTAAAAATAAATCCGAAAAGGGAAAAACGTTACTGAAAACTAATGTTTTACAAGGGTTTCGTACCAGTATCACCCTTACGGGCACGCATTTCCTGGAAAAAGAGTTGTAGAAGACCTAAACACTCCTCCGCAAGGACCCCAGAAGTTATAACGACATCTCGCTTGAGAGCGTTATTTGAAATGACATCAACCGTAGTGCCACAGCCACCAAAGCGGGAATCTGGAGAACCATAAACGACTCTTGAAATGCGGCTATTCAAGATTGCCCCTGCACACATTGGGCAAGGTTCTAATGTTACATAAAGCGTACAATCACTTAAACGCCAATTTTCTACTGCCGAAGAAGCGGCTCCAATCGCTAAAATCTCTGCATGAGCCGTGGCATCTTTTAACGATTCTACCTGATTATAGCCTTTTCCAATGACTTTGCCTTCTTTCACAATCACACAGCCAATAGGCACTTCTTTCGCATCAAAAGCCATTTCCGCTTGGCGTAAAGCCAAACGCATGAACTTTTCATCTTCTCTTTGTTGAATTTCATCCATTTTCTAAAAATAGAAAAGACTTAAG
>JAAYXQ010000034.1 GCA_012515825.1 Fibrobacter sp. | reverse complement strand
GTGTTAACCATGGTATTATTCGTTATCCTGGTGGTTTACGTGCAGACGATGACCATTGGAAAGAAATTCTCGATAATAAAGACTGGATGGTCGACACAGATGAATTCCTTGAATGGTTAAAGAAAACAGGTGCTAACGCCATGTTTACAGTTAACTTTGGTAGCGGTACTGCAGAAGAAGCTGCTGCTTGGGTTAAACATACCAACGTGACCAAGAAAGCCAATATTAAGTATTGGGAAATTGGAAACGAAGTCTACGGAAACTGGCATCCTTACTATGAAAAATATGGTAAAGATGGTGGTGACATCTACGGTAAACGCGCTCGCGAATTCATTCTTGCAATGAAAAAAGTAGATCCAACCATTAAAGTTGCTGTTCTTGGTGTTCTTGAAGGTGAATGGAATGAAAAAGTATTAAAGCACACGGCTGACGTGGCTGATGGTATTATTGTTCACCATTACCCACAACATTTTGGTGAAGAAAATGACTTTGCTCTATTATCTTCTCCTCAAACGTTAGATAAGATTTATGAACGTTTACACCAAGTGGTAAAGAAACACAGCAAGAATAAAGATAAACAACTAGAAATCTGGTTGACCGAATGGAACTCTGTGGATTTCAACCCTGGCGTACAAACTCTTTCTATTGTGAACGGCCTTTTTGTGGCTGATTATCTCGGTATGTTAGCTCAAGTAGGTGCAGATAACGCACAATATTGGGATATTCATAACGATTTAACACCAGAAGGCGGTGACTATGGTTATTTAACTCGTTCCTATGAAGAAGGCTGCGGCAACTGTCCTCGTCCAAGCTATTGGGCATTTAAGATGGCTTCCGATGCTCTTCGTGGTAAACTTGTAAAGACCACAGTGGAAGGCGATAAAGAAGCTATGATCACCACTTATTTGACTCAAAATGGGAAAAAGAAATCCTTATTAGTAGTCAATAAGAGCCCTTATAGTGATTTTGACTTTAAATTAGATATTCCTGAATTTAAGGGAAAAGCCAAAATGCAAGTTTTGGATGCTTCTACTGAAAAGTTAAAACCAGGCTTTGAAAACGATCCTGAAAAGAAAGCTAAGGCGATTGATGTGACTAAGGGAGTAAAAGTTCCTAAGCGTTCACTCGTTCTTATCACTGTAGAATAATTTATTCTAACTTATGAAAAAGGGCTCGCCTAATCAGCGAGCTCTTTTTTTATTTTCCCTTTGCAGTCAAGTGATTTTTTTGACACTTCTGTATAATTTTTCACTCAAAAATTTCGGAATTTGCAACGAAAACCTGTGGATCAATCTAAAGCAATACAATTGGGCAGAATTTATACATCATAGGTATACAACACTACTTATAAACCTATAAACTATTGCTTATCAAATACTTTTGTATTATATTTGTATTGAGGTGCAAATATGGAAACGACAGTTATTCAAACTCGTATTGACTCCAATCTAAAAAAGGAAGCAGACGATTTCTTTCAGTCTATTGGCTTGGATATGACTACAGCCATTAGGCTATTCTTGAACCAGGTTCTGATTCAAAGAAAAATTCCTTTTGAAATCATTTCGAAAGATACGATTACAAGACAAAGTGCTCTTGAAAATTTTTACGCACTTCGTGCCGAGAGCAAAAACTTGCAGGAGATGTCTCTTGACGAAATCAATGCTGAAATTCAGTCTATCAGAGAAAGAAGCAAGGGCAAGGCGTATAAGTGATTCTTGTGCTGCATGCAATGCTTGAAGGTCGAATATCGTAACGTCAGCGGAAATGCTTGTAATTATGGAATTAGAATCATAAAAAATAATCTATACTTCCCATTATGAAGTTCTTTTGGGGTTTTCTTCTCGCTTTGTTGTTTTTTATTGAACCTTCGATGGCGCAAGATGCTGTAGCAGAGGGTTCTGTTGCACAAGATTCTCTTGTTCTTGATAATGCGGTGACGGATTCGTCTG
>JAAYXQ010000258.1 GCA_012515825.1 Fibrobacter sp. | reverse complement strand
TTAAATAAAAAAAACACCTTTCAAAAAAAGGTGTTTTTAAGCTTTAAACTGTACAAAAAATTAAGAACGCTTGTAATCGTCTTCTACGCGGAAGATATCGTCTTCGCCAGTGTATTCGCCTACTTGCACTTCCACAATCACTAAAGGAAGACGGCCTTCGTTTTGCAAACGATGCACTTCCCCTGCAGGAATATAAGTAGATTCATTAGGGCGCACCAAGAAAACTTTTTCGCCAACGGTCACTGTCGCTGTACCGCTCACTACTACCCAATGCTCGGAACGATGAAGATGCTTTTGTAAAGAAAGGCGTTCGCCTGGCTTTACCTCAATGCGCTTCATTTTATAACGATCGCTGGACTCTAAAACAGAATAGGTTCCCCAAGGGCGATTGACAGTTTGAGGCACTTTAGGTAAGTCCGAATTCAGCTTTTTCAATTGATCCACCACATTCTTTACTTTTTGACTGCTCTTTAAAGGAGCAACAAGAAGGGCGTCTGGAGTATCCACAATGAGCATTTCGTCTAAATCAATCGTTGAAATGAGTCGTTGAGATCCAATAACCAAAGAATTTTTCGAATTTACAGATAGGTGCTTTGGATTGATGTTATTACCATTTTCATCGTGAGTATATTCGTGGTATAGAGAATCAAAAGAACCTAGATCAGACCAATCTATATCGCTTGGAACAACTTTCACTAGTTTTGATTTTTCCATGACGGCATAGTCAATCGAATTCGCTGGAATCAAAGCCATATCTTCAATATGAATGCGATACAAAGAATCTTCCACAGAAGCGTTATTGTTTGCCGCTTTTGAAGCCTTTAAAATATCAGGAGAATATTTTTGAAGTTCATCTAAGAAAGTAGATGCTTTAAAACAGAAAATACCGCTATTCCATAAGAAATTGCCTGCTTCAAGATACTTTTGAGCTTGTTCAGCGTTTGGCTTTTCTACAAAACGAATAACGTCTTCACCTTTAGACTCAATATAGCCGTAGCCAGTTTCTGGGGATGTAGGCTTAATTCCAAAAGTGACTAAGAACCCTTCAGAGGCAAGAGTACGAGCTCTTTCTAAGACCTTCATATAGGCATCGGTATTTTTAATCACATGATCCGAAGGCGTGACAAGCACAATCGCATTAGGATCTAAATTTAAACAGGCAAGTGCAATCGCTGGAGCCGTATTTCTACCGATTGGTTCTAATAAAAATTTAGTTGCTTTTAAATAGCTAGCGCCAATTTGATCTTTTGCTAGGAAGTATTGATCTGCATTACTGACAATAAATTGAGAACTGCATAATTTCGAGTTTGTTTCTACGGTTTTTTGGAACAAAGAAGTACCGTTAAATAAACGGGCAAATTGTTTAGGCATTAACGTACGGCTAATTGGCCATAAACGGGTTCCGCTACCGCCGCAGAGAATTAGATTCACCATAAAAAAGTCCTTATTTATTTATAGAGGTTGTTTTAATACGTTCAACCCAATATGGCGTAAATTTAGCTATAAAATTCCAAGCCATTACAAAAGCACCCTCGGGACGACGATACGGATCGGGAATATCGACCTGAACGGGGTCTCCATAACGGAAAATTTTACCATCAAGCCAAGGAAATTTAGACAAAAGTTCGTTTTTTTGCCCCGTTTCCATTACTAATACAAGATCAGCCCAGCGTAACAAATCCTCTGAGACTTGTTGGGCACGATGTTTAGAAATATCCAAATCATGATCTAAAGCCACTTTGATCGCCATTTCATCAGCAGAATGATCCACAAGAGCACCAAGACCTGCGCTTTTCACTTCGTAACCATCGCCGAGTTTTTCTTGTAATAAATAATGAGCTGTAGGACTTCTACAAATATTGCCAGTACATAAAACTAAAATATTCTTCATGATGTTTAAGATAACAAATTTCTCAATAAAAAAATATATATGGGGGTTGGGGGCTATGCTATTTTCACGAAAAAATATTCTTACCATAATAAACACCCTTTGTTGCTTTACAAAAGGTGCTCATTGAAAAAACTAGTTAAAATATGTATAGGTTTTTCAAAATTACAACGACTTGATTTCGTCTTCGGAGAGGCCAGTATATGCGATAATTCGTTCTATCGGAAGTTTATCAGCAAGCATCGCTTTGGCCATTTCGCGCTTATTTTGCTCAATACCTTGCTCAATACCTTGCTGAATACCTTGTTGAAGACCTTGTTCAATACCCTTTTTTATCCCTTCTTCAATCCGGGTTTTGGTATAGAGCTCTTCAGCGTATGTGTCCCATTCAAAGTGCATTTCTTTTAAGTATTGTTGAAATTCCTC
>JAAYXQ010000257.1 GCA_012515825.1 Fibrobacter sp. | reverse complement strand
GGCAAGCTCTTACAAAGCCATAAAATCACAGAGCCAAAAACAAATATTATCATGAGCCATCTTGTTCCTTCTGTTTATTTCATAAAAGTAACTGAAGGTCAAAAAGAAATAAAAACTTTTAAAATAATTAAAAACTAAGGACTACAATACTAATGAGAAATTTATTAATCATTTTAGCTGCACTATTATTAACAACAAATGTCTTTGCAAATATACCCGAAAAAATAAGTTATCAAGCGGTAATAAGAGATAAAGATGGTTCTTTAATTACTAAAACTGTTGTTTCAGTACGAGTTAGTATATTGCAGTTTATTGAAATAGGATCACCAATTTATGTAGAAAATCATGTACTAACAACCAATAAAAATGGGTTGATCAGTCTTGAAATCGGGAAAGGGACTTCTGAAGGCGATTTTTCCTCTATCAATTGGGCAAATGGTCCTTATTTCATTAAAACTGATATAGACCCAAAAGGAGCTACTAATTTTACCATCTCAGCTACAAGTCAATTACTAAGCGTACCTTATGCTTTGCACTCAAAAACAGCCGATTCACTTGCAGGTGGAATTAATGGATCTGAAACAAAAATTAAAGCTGGAACCAATGTTATCGTATCAGGAAAAGGAACTACAGAAAATCCTTATATCGTGAATTCAACAATACAAACATATGCTGTAGGCGACTATGCTCAAGGCGGTGTTGTATTTTGGGTTGATAAAAGTGGCCAACACGGGCTTGCTGCAATAAAAATGGATCAATCCGAAGGTACTATGTGGATGGCTGGTTCCTATGGCAATACAAGAGCTAAAGGAGATGGCATCTATGCTGGCAAAGCAAATACGACATTAATTATAGCCTCTCAAATGCTTATAGGTGACGATGGAGAACCTTATGCGGCAAGCATTTGTGAAGATTTATCATACTTTCAATTGGGCACAAATTATGGCGATTGGTATCTACCATCAAAAGAAGAGTTAAACATTATGTTCAAGAATAAAGCAATTATTGATTCAGTGTCAATAGCTCAAGGAGGAAACGCGATGGCTGATACTTGGTATTGGAGTTCTACTGAATATGATAATAATTACGCTTATGCACAATACTTTGGGCATTTAAACCAATTAGAAGTAACAAAGAATGCTGTATTTCGAGTGCGTGCGATTCGCTCTTTCTAGAATCCCATTTTCTTTTTAATATCTGATCCGTAATATTAATAAAACGGATAGTGATCCATGTAAATTCGATTTTTTACATGGATTTTTTTTAGGGGGTAAAAAACATTAGATTTAAGTTACCTCCTTTTTTCTGGGTTCTCTCTTTTTTAGAATGGTTTCGTTTAATTAATTATATCCAAAACGATATTTTCTTATTTCATCTTTATTCAATTAAAAAACTAGTATACATATGTAAAAGGAATCTAATTAAAGTCTGTTTGATTATTTATGTGGAAAATTTACATTTAGAATACATAAATAAACTCTTTATAGAGCCACTTTTAACAATGGATGGTACGATGAATAAGGAACGCCTTCGCGGAGTCAATTTGGGTGGATGGTTTAGTCAAGTAGACTGTATTGAAGAAAAAGACCCCGCCCACTTTCCTGGTATTCTTCAACATATT
>JAAYXQ010000256.1 GCA_012515825.1 Fibrobacter sp. | reverse complement strand
ATTTCACTTAAGCAAAGAGAATATTCCACTTCTCTTTGCTTTTTATTTTGCTAAGTTTGGCCTATGCTTAATGTATCCCAAGTTAGCCTTCAATATGGCAGTCGAATTTTATTCAAAGATGTCAATCTTTCTTTTCAATCTGGTAATTGTTACGGCGTCATTGGTGCCAATGGAGCCGGCAAATCTACGTTTCTAAAAATCCTCTCTGGAGAACTAGAGCCCAATACGGGTGGCGTCTCTAAAGATGCAGGTGAACGAATTGCTGTTCTTAAACAAGATCACTTTGCTTACGAAAACAATTCCGTATTAGAAACTGTTTTTATGGGTTTTTCAGAACTCTATGAACTCGCCAGAAAAAGAGACGAACTTTACGCCCTTCCAGAAATGACCGAAGAACAAGGCATGGAAGCGATGGAAGTAGAAACTCGTTTTGGTGAAATTGGTGGTTATGAGGCAGACTCTAATGCAGCGGTACTCTTAAAAGGACTTGGCATTCCAGAAGAATTTCATCAAAGCTTAATGTCTGATTTAGATGGTAATCAAAAAGTCCGAGTTCTTCTCGCACAAGCATTATTTGGAAATCCTGATATTCTATTACTAGATGAACCTACTAACCATTTAGATGTCGAATCTATAAATTGGCTTGAAGATTATCTTGAACGTTTTGAAAACACAGTCATTGTCGTTTCACATGATAGGCATTTCTTAAATCGCGTGTGCACTCATATTTGTGATATTGATTATGGTAAAATCAACATCTATGCAGGTAACTACGAATTTTGGTATGAAGCGAGCCAACTATCACAAAAGCAACGCAAAGATCAAAATAGAAGAGCAGAAGATAAAATCGAAGAATTAAAATCTTTTATCCGTCGTTTTGCCTCAAATGCCTCAAAAGCAAAACAAGCCACTAGTCGAAAAAAATTACTTGATAAAATGACTGTGGAAGAGATGCCTGCTTCTAGCAGAAGATTTCCATGGATTAACTTTAAAATGGATAGAGAACCTGGAAAGATTGTTCTAGAAATCAACAATCTCACCTTAGATGGCGGAGAAGCGGGCAAACTAAAAGGATTAAACTTCTCATTAGGGAATCAAGACAAAGTCGCTCTCGTGGGTGAATTTGACACCTTAAAAAGCGCTTTTTTTGATGCCATTGCCGGAGAAGTAGAGCTTGCTGAAGGTAATATTAAATGGGGCACGACCATTAATTACAACTATTTTCCACGTAATAACGATAAGTATTTTAATACCGATCTTTCTTTAGTAGACTGGCTTCGCCAATACAGTGAAGAACAAGATGAAACCTTTATCAGAGGTTTTCTCGGAAGAATGCTTTTTACTGGAGAAGAAGCCTTAAAATCGGCAAAAGTATTATCTGGAGGCGAGAAAGTCCGTTGTATGCTTAGTCGTATGATGCTTTCAAACGCCAATACCCTCCTTTTAGATGAACCAACATCTCATCTCGACCTAGAATCGATTACTGCTTTAAATAACGGATTAAAAGCTTATGCTGGACCCGTTATTTTCTGCACTCAAGACCATGAATTTGCTCAAACCGTAGCGAATCGTATTCTTGAATTGACACCAACGGGCTATGTAGATAGAACGATTTCCTTTGACGAATGGCTAGAATCAAAAAAAGGAAAGAAAAGGTAAACTGTTATTATTTTCTATAAAAAAGAAGCTCACCCTAAAAGGATGAGCTTCTTTTTGTTTGTGTGTGTTGAGAATAAATACACCTAAATAAATAGACAATAATAAAATAAAACCTTTTTATTTCAAAAACTGCATTTTATTCTTTTTTCTTAAGAAAGTGTTTTCATTCTCTCAACACTTCATTTAAAAAATGGTCTTTAATGACGTATGTACAATTTGCAGATCTAACAGAGTCATTAAGACCTTGCTTTCTTAATGATTTTTTTCAATCTATTTCTCTAAAGGAGTTTTCTTAATCAAATCTTCAACCATATTCATAATATTTTCTTCCCAATTAGAGGCATCCATATAGAAAGAAAAACCACTGCGAACATCCACAATGCCGTAGCCTAAATTAGTTCCTTTTTTCCCATCATAATAAGCATAAGAAGCCTCATATCTTAAAGATTCACTAGTAGAGCTGGAATTTGAAGAAGGAAGATCTGATGCTAAATTAGTTGCATTTGCATTTGCATTCATTCTCTCTTCTATAAAACGACTAGTTCTAATAGGGCTTATGCATAAAATTAATTCTGCCTCAATCACTTCTTTAGGCTTTGGAACAGCAATATTCTTACCATTAGACAAAGTCACTTTATCAAGAATAAAATCTTTTTCAGACATTACCCGAACATTGGTCTTTACCCTACTTAAATTTGAAAAAGCAACACCTAATTTACCACTAAACCAATGTGGAAAAGTTTGAAGTTCATTAGGCAAATCATCAGCCAAATCATTCATATTAATAACATAAGGTTCTGCAATCAAAATCGTTACTGTACTCGGTTTTTCAACCCAAGAAGGGTCAATCACTTGTTTTGAAGGAGCACACCCCGTAAAAAAAAGAAAAGAGAGTGCAAATAGGACAAATAGAACATTTTTTTTCATTATAATTTTCCTTTAAAAAATTTAACTAGCCCCACACTGAATTCTTTTTTGCTGATCATTTTCCATAAAAAAATAAAAATATGAAGCCCTGCAATAAAATATAAACAAATGAATTTTGTTTAGTATAAAAAATAAAGTCAAAAAAGCACCTTCATTATTCTTTGAAGGTGCTTTTAATTAATTAAAAAATGTTTTTTTAATTAAAATTTCATGTATGGAAGATTAGAAGCTACTTGCGCGACCTTATCCATATTAGCCATCAAAGCAGCACGAGCATGCCAAGAACCGTCTAAAAATTGACCTCTAGGCCCATCTGCAAGGGTCAATGGAATAGTTTCATCACCAAGCTTTAAGGTCTTATCTTGAGTGCTCGTTTCCATTTCTGTCGATGGATTAGCTTCAATCCAAGCCAGAATTTTTTCTGCTGTAGCATGATCCACTTTATAACATGGAATGCCTAAAGCAACACAGTTTCCAAAAAAGATTTCGGAATAGCTTTCAGCAATAATGGCTCGCACTCCCCAGCGTTTTAAGGCCTGAGGAGCATGTTCACGACTAGAGCCACAACCGAAGTTTT